>NZ_JBEZGQ010001639.1:0-1238 GCF_040650095.1 Actinoplanes sp. NPDC048791
CGGGCGCCGACGAGCCGGGGCGCGCCGGGTGGCTGGGCGGGCAGCTGCGCCATCGTGGGCAGCAGGGCCGGGGCGGCGTAGTGATTCTTGCGGTAGCGGGTGACCGAGCCGAGCCGGTCCTCGCGGATCTGCTTGGCGCTGAAGTGCACGCTGCCCAGCACGCCGTACTTGTCGTTGAGGGTGAGCTGGCGGTCGATCTGGTCCGGCTGCTTCCACGGGCCCTTCTCGCCGACGCGGTAGTCGCCCTGCCCGATGTACAGCTGCACCCGGGTGCCCTTGACCAGCTCCGACCACCAGGGCAGGGCCTTGGTGTAGTCGGCCTTGTCGAAGCCGATCGCCCAGTACAGCTGGGGCACGATGTAGTCCAGCCAGCCCTCGCGGACCCACTTGCGGGTGTCGGCGTAGATGGCGTCGTAGCTCTGCAGCCCGTGGGTGTCCGAGCCGGCCTTGTCGGTCTCCTGGTTGCGCCAGATCCCGAACGGGCTGATGCCGAACTTGACCCACGGCTTGAGCTGCTTGATCCGCTGGTTCATCTCGCGGACCAGGGTGTCGACGTTGGCCCGGCGCCAGTCCCCGCGGCTCTGCGACTTGTCGGCCCGCTTGGCGAAGCTGGCGTCGTCCTTGAACTCGTTGCCACCACCCTCGGGGTACGGGTAGAAGAAGTCGTCGAAGTGCACGCCGTCCACGTCGTACTTCTGGACGGCCTCCAGCATCGCGTCCTCGACGAACTTGCGGGCCGCCGGGATGCCCGGGTCGAAGTACAGCCGGGCGTTCTTGCCGTCCGGGTAGGAGATCGCCCAGTCCCGGTGCTTGATCAGGGGATGGTTCGGTGCCAGCTTCCTGAAGTCGGCGCCGGGGCCGGCCGGGGCCGGCTGGGTTCCGCGGTACGGGTTGAACCAGGCGTGGAACTCGAGGTTGCGGGCGTGCGCCTCGGTGATCATGAACTCCATCGGGTCCCAGCCGGGCGACCTGCCGTCCCGCTTGCCGGTCAACCACTCCGACCAGGGCGCGTACGCCGACTCCCAAAACGCGTCGCCGCTGGGCCGGACGTGCACGAAGATCGCGTTGTGCCGCATCGAGGCGGCCAGGTCCAGCCAGGCGCGGTACTCGGCCTGCACCTTCTCCTTGCTCAGGCCGGGCCGGCTGGGCCAGTCGATGTTCATCACCGTGGTCAGCCACATGCCGCGCAGCTCCCGGGTGGCGCTGACGGGCACGCCGGCGCATCGGCCCGGGGTGCC
>NZ_JBEZGQ010001640.1:0-1237 GCF_040650095.1 Actinoplanes sp. NPDC048791
GGCCGATCGCGCTGGCCCACAACGTCGCCGGGGTCGGCGACCTGCGACTGTCCCCGGCCACCGTGGCCCGGATCTTCGCCGGGACGGTGACCACCTGGGACGACCCGGTGATCGCCGCGGACAACCCGGAGGCCGTCCTGCCGTCGACCCCGATCCGTACGGTGCACCGCGCGGACAGCTCCGGCACCACCGCGAACTTCACCGCGTTCCTGGCGGCGACCGCCCCGGCCGACTGGCGGTTCGGCGAGGACAGCACCTGGGCGGCCCCGGGTGGCAGCGCTCAGCGGGGCAGCAACGGTGTGGCGTCCACGATCGCCCGCACCGATGGCGCCATCGGTTACGTCGAGGGGTCGTACGCGCGGTTCCACAACCTGGCCGTGGCGCGGGTCCGCAACGGGGCGGGGGAGTTCACCGCGCTGACCGACGAGGCTGCCGGGCGTACCGTCGCGGCCGCCGCCGTCACCGGGACCGGCTCCGACCTGCGGCTCGCCGTCGACTACCGGACCACCGCCGTGGGGGCGTACCCGATCGTCCTGGTCACGTACGAGGTGGTCTGCCGGACCGGCACGCCCGCCCGCAGCCTGCCGCTGCTGCGCGGCTTCCTGACCTACACGGCCGGCCCGCAGGGCCAGGCCGCCGCCGCGCGGCTCGGTTACACGCCGCTGCCCGCGGCGCTGCAGGGCAAGGTGCTCGCCGCGGTGGCCGCGCTGAACTGACCGGTCAATCCGGGCGGATGTCGCCCGGAGTACGCCCGAAGGCGCGCCGGAACGACCGGTGGAACGTGGCCACGTTGCCGAAACCGGCGTCCGCGGCGATGTCGATGACCCGCAGATGGGCCAGAGCCGGATCCGCCAGCGCCCGCCGCGCCCGTTCGAGCCGCACCAGCCGCACGGTGCCGGCGTAGCTGTGCTCACTCCCGGCGAACCACGTGTGCACGGTGCGCACCGACACGCCGAGCCGCCGGGCGGTCGCGGCGGGGGAGAGGTCCTCATCGGCCAGGTGTTCCTCGATGTCGGTCACCGCCGCGGCCCGGGACCGCGCGGACCCGGCGTGGCCCCGCGCCGCCGGGTCCGCGGGTTCCAGGGCCACCGCGAGCAGGCCGGCCGCGTGGATGGCCAGCCGGGCGGCCACGTCCGGGCCCAAGGGGGTACGGGTGAGCGCCGTCAACGCGTGCCGCACCGCCGCACCGACCCCGGTGCCGGTGCCGACGCGGGCGGCTGTCCGGACCGGTCCGCTC
>NZ_JBEZGQ010001641.1:0-1233 GCF_040650095.1 Actinoplanes sp. NPDC048791
CCGCAAGAGCCGGCGGTACGCCCGCAGCAGCCGCCGATCAGCCGTGGTGGACGAGCTCACCAGGTCGTTCACCACGCCACCCGAGGGCCGGACCGGTGCGCGCCGGCCGGGCCGAGCCCGAACCGCTTGAGCTGGCTGGTCGCCGCCTCCAGGCTGGCGCGCAGCCGCTCGGTCTCGGCGGTCAGCGCGGTCGCGCCCCGTTGGGTGAGCCGGTAGTACCGCCGGTTGCGCCCGTCGACAAGCTCCTCACGATCGACCTCGACCAGCCCCTCGGCGGTCAGCCGGTCGAGCGCGGCGTACAGCGTGCCGGCCTGGAGCACCACCCGGCCGCCGGAGAGGGCGCCGGCCTCCTGGATCACGCCGTAGCCGTGCCGGGGCGCCGACGCCAGGGCGGTGAGGATCCAGAACGTGGGTTCCCGCATCGAGGCAGCCATGCGCTCAATATAGAGATCATCTGAGTATCGGGCAAGGTGTCCGGGAACCGGGGGCTCCCGGGCGACGACTATCCGATCATGAGCTCCGAGAGCTACAGCCGGACCGCCGGCACCCGGTACTGCCGGGCCACGCGGCACCGCGGCGCCTCCGCACGCAGCGCGTTCATTGCCCGGCACAGCGCTGAGGGCATCATGCTGACGCGAACCTGGAGTGCACCTGAACAGGAGCCGAAGGTGAGGGTGAAGGCGTGGCGGGGCTTCGCCGGGTTCTCGATTGCGGTGGCCGCACTGGTGACCAGCGTGGCCTTGTTGCTGGCCGGTGTGCCCGCCGGGCAACCGGACGCCGGGCCCTGTGCGGCCAGGGCTTCGATCGAGGCGTACGCCGGCGGGCACCTGTTGCGGCTGCGGGCCGAGCCCGGTGCGGGCTCGGCCACGCTCGTGCATCTGTGCGCCGGCGACAGCGTCGGACGGGTGCGGTCGTGGGCGGTCAGCGTCCAGGGCGCCGACGGTACGGCCGCAGTGCAGCGCGTGGCCGAACGCGTGGCCCTGGCGTCCGTCCCCATAGGACCGGGTGTCACCACTGTCGCCGTCACGGTCGTTCCGGAATCGGGGCAGCCATTGGCCTTCACCATGCGGGTGTCCCTGAAGGCGGGTTCGCTGCCGGAGCGTCCGGGTGAGCGGCAGGTCGAGGTGGCCGTGACGTCAGGCTCGAACGCGGGCCCGGCGTCGCCATGACACGTACAGCAGGGTCGTGACGGTTGCGGCGAGCACACCGAGCCCGATCAGCAGAGCGGTCGAA
>NZ_JBEZGQ010001642.1:0-1233 GCF_040650095.1 Actinoplanes sp. NPDC048791
GGCGGCGATCCGCACCGCCGACCGCAAGGCGATGACGCTGCTGCTCGACTGTGCCCGCGCGTTGCAGGAACGGATCGCCGGGCCGCACGAGTCCGCCCCGGCCGCGGGCACCCGCTCGCGGGCCGGCGAGGGCGGTCCGCAACTGCTCAGCGAACGCGAGCGCGAGGTCGCCGCCCTGGTCCTGGAGGGACTGACCTACAAGCAGGTGGCCGAGCGGCTCTACCTCTCGGCCAAGACCGTGGAGCATCACATGGCCCGCATCCGGCAGCGTCTCGGGGTCACCGACCGGCAGGCCCTGCTGACCCGGCTGCGGGCCCTGATCGGTACGGGGGAGCAACGATGAGCACGCGGACAAAGGTGATCACCGGCCTGGCGCTGCTGGTCGCGCTCTGGGCGGCAGCCGCCGTACCCGCCGTCACCGAGGCGGTGCAGGTGATGTCGGCCCGGCTCACCGCGAACCACCTGAGCCGGCCGCTGGGCACACTGGTGCTCGCCCTGGAGGCGGAACGCCGGCTGTCGGCGGGTGAGTCGCCCGCAGGTCCGGAGCTGGCCGCCCAGCGGGCCCGTACCGATCGGAGCCGGCAGGAGCTGCGGACCACCCGGGACAGCTGGATCGCGTGGCTGGCCGGCACCGACGCCACCCGGCAGACCGACGAGCTGCTGGAGCGCACCGAGCGGCTGCCGGCCGTACGGGCCGAGGTGGACGGTGGGCAGGCGGTGCGCGAGCAGGCGGTCGACTCGTACACCGCGTTGATCGACCCGGCCGGTGTACGCACGCCGACGGTCTTCCCCGACCAGCTGGCCGGGTCCTCCGCCGGGTTGTCCGCGCTGAGCCGTTCCCGCGAGCTGCTGGCCGAGGAGGACGCCCACCTGGTCGCGACGGCCGGGCGCCGGGGCGGGCTCACCGAGGCCGACCGGGTACGGCTGTCCACCCTTTCCGGCGCGCGTCGCAGCCTGTTCGCGGCGGCCGGCAGTGATCTGCCCGCCACCACGGCGACGCAGTACCAGCAGCTCGCCGCCGACACCCGGCTGGCCGCGGCCGAGAGCCGGCTGCTGGCCGGCACCGGTGGCGCGCCGGACTGGTCCGCGGCGTACAACCAGGTCAACACCGGGCTGTGGGAGCTGCAGGCGAGCGGGACCCGGGCGGCGGCGGACGCGGCCACCGGGCATGCGGTCGTGACCGTGGTGCGGGCGGGGGTGGTCGGCGGGGTCGGGCTGATCGCGGTCATCGCC
>NZ_JBEZGQ010001643.1:0-1230 GCF_040650095.1 Actinoplanes sp. NPDC048791
GTCGCCCGGCGGGTCACCGCGGTGGGCGCGGTGGCCGGGGTGGGCTTCGCGGCCCGGGCTGCGGCGGGCGCGGGGGTGGTGCCCGGCTGGTTCACCGGCGACCAGGCGGTCCACGAGCAGGCGGCGATCGTGTGGCCCTGGTTCGTGGGCATGCTCCCGTTCGCCGGCGTGGTCTACGCCCTGGACGGCGTCCTGATCGGCGCGGGCGACGTCGGCTACCTGCGCACGATGACGCTGGCGGCGGCCCTGGTCGGCTTCCTGCCGGCCATCTGGCTGGCGTACGCGCTGGACTGGGGGCTGTCGGGGGTGTGGTTCGGGCTGGCGCTGTTCACCTTGATCCGGCTGGTGTTCCTGCTGGTCCGCTGGCGTGGGGCGCGGTGGGCGGTGCTGGGCGCCACCCGCTGACCTCACTCGGCCGGCGGGCGGTCGGTGAGGGACCCGAGCGCGGCAGTGAAGGAAGTCAGCAGCCGGGCGAACGTCTCCCGGTCGGCCTCCGGCCAGTCGCTCATCGCCCGCGAGAAGATCTCCTGCCGGGACCGGTGGGCATCCGCCAGCTGGGACCGCCCCGGCCCGGTCAGGACGAGCAACGTCCGCCGGCCGTCTTGCTGATCGGCCTGGCGGATCACCAGGCCCTGCTCCACCGCCCGGGCCACCAGCCGGCTGGCTCGTGGCTGATCGACCCCGAGCGCAGTGCCCACCTCGCCGACCGTTGCGGGCCGGCCCAGCTCCTCCAGCGCGTCGAGCACCCCGAAGACCGTCTGATCACCCTCAGGAGCGAGCCGGCTCAGTGCTCGCCGGCTCTGACTCCGCCGGATCGTGATCATCGCGCGCTCGATCGCCGCCAGCTCCGCCATGGATGTCATTGTACAAATGCTTGTAACATGACATGCATGCGTCCCCTGGGGTATTGGGTCAAAGAGATCGACCGCCGGATCGAGGCCGAGTTCGACCGGCTGATGGCCGACGAGGAGCTGACCCGGCGGCACTGGCAGATCCTGACCACCCTTGCGCAGGCCGACACGTCCAGGGCTGAGCTCGACACCGCCCTCGCGCCGTTCGCCCCGACCGTGCGCGCGCAGGTCGACGACCTGATCCGCCGCGCCTGGGTGACCGAGACGGAAGCCGGGCCGGTCCCCGACCCGACCGCGGCCGGGCGGGCGGCTGAGGCGGACAACGGGCCGGGCCGTCACCTGACCTGGGCCGGGCGGGCGGCTGAGGCGGACAACGGGC
>NZ_JBEZGQ010001644.1:0-1230 GCF_040650095.1 Actinoplanes sp. NPDC048791
GCCGAGCCGACCACGACCCCCAGACTGAACGGGACCAGCGCCAGCCCCGCCCCCACCGCGGAGATGCCCAGCTCCTGCTGAAGCGACAGGGTGGCGAGCACGCCGGTCGAGCTGGTGGTCGCGGTGTTGACGAAGGACACCGCCGTTCCCGTACGCAGGTTCGCCGAGGCGAACGCCGCCCGGGGCACGAGCGGCGCGCTGACCCGGCGCTGGTGGACGACGAACACTGCCCCGGCGGCCAGGCCCGCGACGATCAGCAGCGCGCCGGCCGTGCGGGCGTGCGGGTTCTCCAGCGCGGAGGCTCCCACGATGAGGGCCATCACCGCGCCGGTCAGCAGGGCGGCGCCGGTCAGGTCCAGCCGCACCGGCTCGCGTTCGCCCGGCGATCGGGGAATCACCAGCCGGACCGCCACGACCAGGACGAGGCCGACCGGCACGTTCACCCAGAAGACGGCCCGCCAGTCGAACACGTCCGTGAGCACCCCGCCGACCAGCAACCCCAGCGCACCCGCGGCGGCACCGCTGGCACTCCAGGCGGCCAGCGCACCGCGGCGGTCGTCCGGCTCGGGGCTCGCGTCCAGCAGGAGCCGTAGTGCGGACGGGACGCTGATCGCGGCGGCCGCGCCCTGGAGCCCGCGGGCCGTGACGAGCTGCACCACCTCCTGCGCGCTCGCGCCGACCAGGCTGACCAGCGCGAAGGCCGCGCAGCCGAGCAGCAGGACGCGGCGGTGGCCGTACCGGTCCCCCAGCCGGGCGCCCAGCACCAGCAGGCCGCCGAAGAACATCGCGTAGACGGTCGCCAGGACGGGGGTGGCCGCGGGCGGCGCCGACACGCCCGACAGCATGGCCGGCAGCGCGGTGATGCCGCTGGTCACGCCGAGCACATCGACGAACTGGATGCCGCAGAGCACGGCCACGGCGCGGCGGGAGCCTCCTGCCATGATCTGCACGCTACCCGGAGCCTTCTGCGGTCCCGGGAAGGTGGTCCGGGGCGGCCGAAACGTTGCTCGCCGCCCGGAAGTTTCTTCGAGATCCCGATCGCATTGCCCGGGCGCGGCACCGGCCTCTACGGTCATCGCGGCGGACCGGGCAGATCGGGACGGACAGGGAGGCGGTGCCGATGGCTGACGACGGCTCCGGCTTCCTCGCGTTCTTCGACCGCCATCACGTCGAGCTGTCCCGGCTGGCGTACCTGCTGACCGGCGACGCGGCCGGCGCGGACGACCTGGC
>NZ_JBEZGQ010001645.1:0-1225 GCF_040650095.1 Actinoplanes sp. NPDC048791
CGCGGCGGGTGGGCCGGCCGGGCCCGGCGGTGCGGGCCGTCCGGCCGGGATCGGCGCCGGACCGGCGGCGGTCGGGGCTGGTAGTCACGCCGTCAGCCTAGCCCGCACGGGCCGTCTCCCGTGGTCAGGCTGTGTCCACCGCGTTTCGTTGCCGGGAATTCGTCCCATTGGGACGGCGTGTCGGTGCGCCATGTCGAAATCGTGATGCATGGTGGGTCGGCGTGTCGCGGCTACCGGCCGCCGCGGGGAGATAACGTGCCGCCGTGAGGTCACCACGGCGCTGCTCCCGGAACGGCTGTCCCCGACAGGCGGTCGCCACTCTGACCTACGTCTACAGCGACTCGACCGCGGTGGTCGGCCCGCTGGCGGCGTTCGCCGAGCCGCACACGTACGACCTGTGTGAGCCGCACGCCCGCAGCCTGACCGCCCCGCGCGGGTGGGAGCTGGTGCGCCACGACGGTGACTTCGCCCCGCCGCCACCCACAACCGACGACCTGGTCGCTCTGGCCGACGCCGTCCGCGAGGCGGCCCGTCCGGCGCCACCGCCGCGCCCGGAGGAGCACGACAACCTGCCGGGGCACCAGACCGGCCGCCGCGGCCACCTGCGGGTCATTCCGCCCTCGCACTGAGGCCCTGGCTGGGCAGCGCGACCAGCCGGTAGCGCTTCTGCAACCACGGGATCAGTTCCCGGTACGCCGTGATCGTGGTCGGCTGCCCGTAATCGTGGGACAGCACGATCGCGCCCTTGCCGACGTGCTTCTTCACCGCGTGCACGACCTTGGCCCGGTGCGCCGCGTCCGACTCGCCGCCCGGGTGCTCCCAGTCGCGCGGGTCGACCTGCCAGTAGATCGACGTCATGCCCAGCTCGGCGGCGGCGGCCACGAAGGCCGGCGTGAAGTTCCCGCCCGGCGCCCGCAGGTAACTGATCCGGGCTCCGGGCACAGCCCGCCGGATGGCGTCGTTCGTGCGCTGCAGGTCCGCCCGGATCACCGCGGGCTTCTTCTTACCTAGTGTCAGGCTGTGCCGCCAGGTGTGGTTGCACAGGGTGTGGCCCTCGGCGGCGATCCGCCGGACCAGCCCGGGGTACGCCGCGACGTTCTGCCCGACGACGCAGAAGGTGGCCTTGACCCGCTTCTGCTTGAGCAGGTCCAGCATCCGCGGCGTCTGCACCGGGTCGGGCCCGTCGTCGAAGGTCAGCGCCACCGCGGCGCCGCCGGTGCGCATC
>NZ_JBEZGQ010001646.1:0-1225 GCF_040650095.1 Actinoplanes sp. NPDC048791
AGCTCGGCGAGCCCGGCTGCGGACGCGGGCACCTCCAGCGCCACCAGGTCCACCCGGGGTTCCGCCTGCGCCCCGGCGATCGCGGCGGGAACGTCCGCGGCCCCGCCGGGCAGGGTGAGCGAGACGGGCAGCGGCGATCCGGCGGGCAGGGCCGTCGTGAGCTCCGGCCAGCGGGGCAGGGAGCAGATGAACGGGCCGAGCAGCGGTGCCAGTGGCGACGTGCGCCGCTCCTGGTGCACCCGTACGGCGTCCGGCAGGGGCTCGTTGCCGGGCGGGAAGATGGCCGCGTCGTCGAACAGGCCGAGGAACAGCCGGGGCGGTGCGGTCACTCTTACCTCCGTCGGGGTCGCTGCGCCGGTCCAGCTTTGGCCACCGGCCTGAGGTGCACAACGCGTCCAGTCGGGAGCAGGCAATCTGTACAGATCCGCCGCCACAGGCCGGGTGGCACTGGGCAACCTGTACAGGCCGCCGGATCACGCCTATATCAGGATGTTAGGTGCGAACAATCACGAGCCAGTGATTTCGACTAATGCGTCATAGCCTGGCCGACGGCGCCAAAGGTAGCCGACAAAGGCCCTCGAACCAGACAGTGGCGACCGTCCATGGATGATCACGGCCCGTCAGAAGCTGTACCCGCACAGTTAGATTCGCTCTCGATCTCACCGGCACTAGCGGGGGCGCCTACCACCATGGACACGATCCAGATCGCCACAGCCATGTACCACCGGGACCTCACCTGTCAGCACCTCGGCATCCAGCTCGACGATCTCGGGCCCGGCCGCGCACTGCTGCGGATGCGGGTCACCGCCACGATGACCAACGGGCACGGGACCGTCCACGGCGGATACCTGTTCCTGCTGGCCGACGCGGCGTTCGCGTACGCCAGCAACACCCACGGGCCTACCGCGGTGGCCCAGCACGCGCAGGTCACGTTCCTGCGCCCGGCCGAGGTGCACGACGAGCTGCTCGCCGAGGCGGTCGAACGGGTGCGCGCCGGCCGCAACGGCGTGTACGACGTGACCGTGCGGCGCCCGACCGGCGAGGCCGTCGCCGAGTTCCGCGGGCACAGCGTGATGCTGAGCGGGCGGCCGTCCGTCGCACCGGGGCAGTGACCGGCGATGGCGCTGGAGCTGGCACTGCTCGGGCCGGTCGAGGCCCGTACGGACGGGGCCCGGGTCCCGCTCGCCCCGCTGGAACGCAGCGTTCTCACCCTGCTGGCGCTGGC
>NZ_JBEZGQ010001647.1:0-1223 GCF_040650095.1 Actinoplanes sp. NPDC048791
CCGAGCTCGACGAGCAGCTCGCCGGGCTCCAGGGCGAGGCGGCCCGCGCCGCGGCGATCGACGGCTTCGTGGATCTGGTGCTGCGCTACCGCCGCGAGGCCGGACTGATCTACCACGGCTCGCTCGAGGTGCTGCTCACGCCGGCCTTCGCGGGCGTGCAGCCGATGATCGAAAACTTGTGCTCCGCCTTCGCCGCCCGCTCCACCGAGCTGGAGGAGAAGGTCGCCGCGGAGGTGCTGCTGGCCGGCATCTGCTCGGTGGCGATCGACCGGCCCGACGACGTGACCCTGCGCTCCGCCCTGATCGCCGTGGCGAAGCGTGCCCTGCTCACCCCTCGATCCAAGGACTGACATGGCAACCCTGTTGTACCGGCTGGGCCGGGCCTCGTTCCGGCGCCGCAAGCTCGTGGTCGTGCTGTGGCTGGTGCTGCTCGCCGCGCTGGGCGGGGCCGCACTGGCCTTCAAGGGCACCTCGTCGAGCGACTTCACCATGCCCGGCACCGAGTCGCAGCGCGCGATCGACGCCCTGCAGCGGGAGTTCCCCGAGGCCAGCGGGGCCACCGGCACCATCGTGGTGGCCGCGCCGGCCGGCGGCACCCTGGCCGACCCCGCCCTCAAGCCGGCGGTCGAGGGCCTGGTCAAGGAGGCGTCGGCGCTGCCCGGCGTGCTCGGTGCCGTGGACCCCTTCGCCGCCAAGGCCCTGTCGCAGGACGGCCGGTACGGCCTCATCCAGGTGCAGTTCGCCACCCGCGCCGACGAGGTGACCGAGCAGCAGCGCGCCGCGTACGAGAACAGTGGCGCCGCCGCCGAGGCCGCCGGGCTACGGGTCGAGCACGGCGGGGAGGTGATGAACTCCGAGCCCGAGGTCGGCGGCACCGAGAGCATCGGCGTCATCATCGCCCTGGTGGTCCTGGTGATCACCTTCGGCTCGCTGGTCGCCGCGGGCATGACCATGCTGAACGCGCTGATCGGCGTCGGCGCGGGTATGGCCGGGCTGTTCGCGCTGAGCAGCGTCGTGACGCTGACGAGCACCGCGCCGGTGCTCGCCCTGATGCTCGGCCTGGCCGTCGGCATCGACTACTCGCTGTTCATCACCTCCCGGCACCGGCAGAACCTCGTCGACGGCCTCACCCCTGGTCATGGTGGTCGGTTCGCTGCTGAGCAAGCGCCGGGTGCCGGCCGACATCGGGGCGACCATGCTGCGGTTGCACGCCCCGGAGTCGC
>NZ_JBEZGQ010001648.1:0-1222 GCF_040650095.1 Actinoplanes sp. NPDC048791
GGCCGAGGTGCGATCCCGGGGCACCGTACGGGCCAGGAACATCGTCCGGCGCAGCGCCGCCGGCAACGGGCGCCGCAGCCAGGTGAACCACAGCGTGTTGCGGATCCCGACCCGGCGGCGCAGCCGGGCGTCGCGCAGCTTCGACGCCCGGTGGTGCACGACCAGATCCTCGCGGTAACAGAGCTCCCAACCGCCGCTGAGCAGGTCGGTGGCGAGCAGCTCCTCCTCGCCGCCGAGCCACAACCGGCTGCTGAAACCGCCGTGGGCCAGGAACGCGTCCCGGCGGACCACCGACGCACCCGCGAGGAAGCTGCCGATCGCGGGGCCGGGCAGCCAGTCCGGGCCCGGCACCGGGGAGTCCCGCAGCTCGGTGACAATCGGATCGTCGACGCCCGCGGGCTCCACCAGGATCCGGGCACAGAGCACGGCGATCTTCGGGTACGCGTCGAGCAGATCCGCGGCCCGGGACAGGGAGCCCGGCTCCCACCACGTGTCGTCGTCACAGAAGGCCACGTACGGCGTGTCGAGTGCGCGTACGCCGATGTTGCGACCCACCGCGCCGAGGTTCTCACTCAGGGCGATCACCCGTACCGAAGGGAAGCGCGAGCGGACCGCCTCGGCCGTCCCGTCGGTCGAACCGTTGTCGACCAGCACGACCGGCGGGCGTTCCGGCAGCTCCACCAGGCGGCTCAGGGCCGCCAGGGCCTCCTCGCGCCGCTGCCACGTGATGACCACGACGCCCGTTCGTTCATCGACCATGGCGGCGCGCTTACCCGCACAGAGGTCATCAAGACGTCATCCTCGCCACACCGCGGCCCGATCAGCGGAAGAGGTCGACCGTCCAGTTGAACGCCGTCATGACCCACTCCGTCTGGCGCAGGTGGGCGACGCCCACGCCGGCCAGGAAGAGCCCCGCGACGATGTGCGAGCCGCGGGCGGTGCGGCGGACCCGGCCGAACTGCCGTTCCAGCACCAACCGGCCGACCAGCCGGGACAGGGCGAACAGACCCGCGGCGACCAGCAGCGACACGATGAAGACCACGACCGGCGTGGTGAGGTCACCGTCGGACGAGATCGCCCAGATGCCCCAGCAGACGAACGCGAACAGCATGCCCGCGAAGCTCCACTCGCCGCCGCGGCGCAGCTGACCGAGGTGCCAGCCGAGCGGGCGGCGCTCCTGCGGCGCCTCGGCGCCGGGCCAGCCCGTGCCGGTCGGCTCGTG
>NZ_JBEZGQ010001649.1:0-1222 GCF_040650095.1 Actinoplanes sp. NPDC048791
GGGCCGGTGGCGACCACGGCGTGCACGCGGGCCTCGTCGGCCGGCGGGGCGTCCCGGCGGAACCACAGGAAGAACTCCACGTTGCCGCTCGGGCCGGGCAGCGGGCTCGCGGCCACCCCGGCGACGCCGAGCCCCAGCTGAGCGCCGGTGGCGGCGACATCCAGGACGGCTTCGGCCCGCAGCAGCGGATCGCGGACGACACCGCCGGAACCGACCCGTTCCTTGCCGACCTCGAACTGCGGCTTGACCATCAGCGCGAGATCACCGTCGATGCCGGTGCAGGCGGCGAGCGCGGGCAGCACGAGCCGCAGGGAGATGAAGGAAAGATCGGCGACGGTGAGGTCGACCGGGCCGCCGAGAACGTCGGGCGTCAAGGTACGCACATTCGTGCGTTCCATCACGGTCACCCGCTCATCGGTACGCAGCGGCCAGGCCAGCTGCCCGTAGCCGACGTCGACGGCGTAGACGTGCCCGGCGCCCCGCCGCAGCAACACGTCGGTGAAGCCGCCGGTGGAGGCGCCGGCGTCGAGACAGCGGCGGCCCTCGACGGCGAGCCCGGTGAAGGCGGCCAGCGCCCCGGCCAGCTTGTGACTGCCCCGGGAGACGTACTCGGTGGCCGGGTCGTCGCCGGTGACCACCACCGGATCGGCCGGGTCGATCATGGTGGCGACCTTCTGCGCCACGGTGCCGCGCACCTGAACCCGGCCGGCCGCGACGAGCGCGGCCGCCTGGTCACGGGAACGGGCGAGCTTACGGCGGACGAGCTCGGCGTCGAGACGCGCACGGCGGGCCATGAAAACCTTTTCTCCGGTACGGGGATCAGCGGTCGATGCTGGCCAGGGTCTCCTGCAGCACCTGGTGCGCGGCCTCGTACTCGGCGATCTGGTCGCCCGGGGCGAGCGTGGCCGCGTTGGCCAGCGACTGCAGCACGGCGTCGACGGCGGGGTGGCCGGTGCCGCCCGTGGCGTCCAGGCGGTACTCGGGGTCCGGCCGTACGGCCTGCTCGCCGGGCTGCCCGGCACCCTGCGGCGACGGACCCGGACGGAAACCACCGGGGGGCGGGCCCGGGCGGAAGCCGCCGGGCGGCGGGCCCGGACGAGGTGCCTGGTTCGGGTACGTCACGGCGTGGCCTCCGGCGTGGCGGGGTTGGTCGTCTTCTTGGCGGCCTTCTTGGCCGGGGTGCTCTTGGCGGCAGCCGGCTCACCGGCGGCCGGGGTCGCCT
>NZ_JBEZGQ010001650.1:0-1220 GCF_040650095.1 Actinoplanes sp. NPDC048791
GGCACCGGCTCGATGGGCCGGTGGCTGGCGCCGCAGCTGCCCGGCCCGCAGCGCTGGGTGTTGCAGGACCGCGATCCGGCGCTGCTCGCCCACGCCGCCGCCCACCTGCCGGCGTCCGCCGCCGACGGCACCGCGGTGACGGTGGAGACCGCCGAGGGCGATGTCACCGATCTGACAGTGGCCGACCTGGCGGACACGTCGCTGGTGACCTGCTCGGCGTTGCTCGACCTGTTCACCACCGACGAGGTGGCCGCGCTGGCCGAGGTCTGTGTGGCGTCGGACACTCCGGCGCTGTTCACCCTGTCCGTCGTCGGCGAGGTGGTCCTGGAGCCCGCCGATCCGCTCGACGCCCAGGTCACCGAGGCGTTCAACGCCCACCAGCGGCGCTCGGTCGGCGAGCGGCGGCTGCTCGGGCCGGAGGCGGTCGGCGCGGCGGCGGAGGCGTTCGCGAAGGCCGGGGTGTCGGTGAGCGTACGGCCGAGCCCGTGGCAGCTGGGGCCCGAACAGGGCGCACTGGCCGCCGAATGGCTGCGCGGCTGGGTCGCCGCGGCCGCCGACCAGCGGCCTGACCTGGACCTGGACGCCTACCTGGCGGCCCGGACGGCGGCCGCCGAGGCGGGCCGGCTGCGGGTAACGGTAGGGCATCAAGATCTTCTCGCGCAGAAAGACTGAACCACCTGCCGCCGCCGGGACGTACTAGTCCCAGTAAGGGTGAACCTGAGGGGGCAGTCGCATGAACCGATCGATCTGGGCGTGGGTACGGGTACTCGGCGGGGTGGGGATCCTCGCCGTGCTGCTCTGGCGCCTGGGCACCGGCGCCTTCCTCGACGGCCTCCGGGTGATCGACGGCCCGGCCCTGGCCCTTGCGTTCTCCATCGGCGTCACGACCACGGTCTTCTCGGCGTGGCGGTGGTGCCTGGTGGCCCGTGGCCTGGGCATGAAGCTCTCGCTGCGCGGCGCCGTCGCCGACTACTACAAGGCGCTGTTCATCAACGCGGCGCTGCCCGGCGGCGTGCTCGGTGACGTGGACCGGGCGGTGCAGCACGGCCGGGAAGAGGGCGACGTCGGCCGCAGCGTACGAGCCGTGGTGCTCGAACGGACCGCCGGCCAGGTGGTGCTCGTCTCGGTCGGCTTGACGGTGCTGCTGACCGTACCGTCGCCGGTCCTGTCCCACCTGCAGGCCAACGCCCGCGGGCTCGCCGTCGCGGCCGCGGCCACCG
>NZ_JBEZGQ010001651.1:0-1217 GCF_040650095.1 Actinoplanes sp. NPDC048791
ACACCACGAACCGATCCACGCCGACCCGTGAGGTGTGGCAACACCTGGCCGCCAACGTCCCGGCTTGACCTGGCTGGACAACGCGGCAGCCTGGTCCAGGCTGCACGGCGGCTTCGACCCCGAGTCCGCCGCGCCGGTGGTGCGCGGCTGGATCCGGCTGGCCTACCGCGGCGGCAGCCTGCTCGGCCGGTTGCGGGTCAGCCCGGCCACCGTCACCGCCTGCGGGCTGTTGCTCTGCCTGGCGGTGCCGTTCGCCGCCCTGCTCGGCCGCTCCGGTCTGCTGCTCGGCGCGCTGCTGGTGCTGCTGGCGGGTTTCGCGGACGCGCTCGACGGCGCGGTGGCCGTGGTGACCGGCCGGACCAGCCGGCTGGGTTTCGTCTACGACTCGGTCGCCGACCGGCTGGGTGAGCTGGCCTGGCTGGCCGCGTTCTGGGTGGCCGGGGTGCCGGGCTGGCTGGTCGCGGCCGGCGCGGCGGTGAGCTGGCTGCACGAGTACGTGCGGGCGCGCGCCGCGGCCGGCGGCATGGACGGCCTGGGCATCGTGACGCTGGGGGAGCGCCCGACCCGGGTCTCGGTGGCCATCAGCGGGCTGCTGGTCGGTGGGGTCGCCGGCCTGGTCCACCCCGGCTGGGAGACGACGGTTGTGCTGGTGGCGGCGATCGTGTGGCTGGCCCTGGGCGCGATCGGGCTGGTCCAGCTCGTCGTCGCGGTACGCCGCGAACTGTCCGCCTGACGGATCTTTATTCGGTTGTCCACGATGGCGCCGGCCCCTACCTTTCTCAGCAACGACGTGTCCCGGATCACCGGGGCCAAAGGGAGATACACGTGACTGCCTTCCGGCACGAGAGCAGGGCTGACGGCCCCGGTTGAGCGCGCCCGCGCCGACCGGCCGCCGTTCGTCCCTGTGTCCCGGGACGGACGGCTTTTTCGTGCCGAGCCGGCCGATGCCGGTGACACAGGGAGGTGACCCGCGATGAGTGTGGTCCTCGTACTCAACGCCGACTTCGGGCCACTGCACCGGGTCAGCGTCCGGCACGCCATCCGCATGCTGTGCCGTGAGGTGGCGGTCGTGCAGGAGGCGCAGCCGGACGCCCGGATGGGTGTCTTCCCGATCCCGACCGTCGTCCGCCTGGTCAGCTACGTGGTGACGCGCTGGCGGCACGGCCGCGGCCCAGGCTGGTCCCGCGGCGGCGTGCTGACCCGCGACGGCCGGCGCT
>NZ_JBEZGQ010001652.1:0-1217 GCF_040650095.1 Actinoplanes sp. NPDC048791
GCGCTGACCTGGGCGGAGCAGGTGGTGGCCCAGCGTACGGCGGCCGCGGTGACCGACGAACTGCGCCGCTCGGCGCTCGCCGCGGCCCTGGACCACGGTCCCGCCTGGGTGGCCCGCTTCGGCGGCAACCGGCTCACCGCCGTGCTGGGCAGCGGCCTGGACTCGCTGCGGCCGTGGTTCTCCGGCTACCTGCCCGCGCTGGTCCTCGGCGTGGCGCTGCCGCCGCTGGTCATCGTCGCGATGGCCCTCACCGACCTCACGTCGGCGCTGATCGCCCTGGTCACGCTGCCGCTGATCCCGGTGCTGGGCGCGCTGATCGGCTGGGCGACCCGCGAGCGGGCCCAGCGGGCCTGGGAGGCCGACGCCCGGCTGGCGGGCCACTTCCTCGACGTCGTGCGCGGGCTGGCGACCCTGCGCGTGTACGGCCGCGCCGACCGCCAGACCACCGTGGTCCGCGACATGACCGACCGGCACCGCACGGCGACCCTGCGGGTGCTGCGGGTCGCGTTCCTGTCCTCGACGGCGCTGGACCTGGTCGCCACGCTGTCCGTGGGGCTGATCGCCGTCGAGGCCGGACTCCGGGTGGCCGCCGGCGACCTGACGCTGGGCCCGGCGCTGCTGGTCATCCTGCTCGCGCCCGAGGTGTACCGGCCGCTGCGCGAGATGGCAGCCCGCTACCACGCGAGCGCCGACGCCTCGGCGGTCATCGCGGACGCCGACGAGATCCTGGCACCCTCGGACGCCGATCCGGCTTTCCTGCCGACCGGGGCGGTGCTGGCCGCGGCTCACGACGGACGCTTCGGCGCCGGTGGCGAACGCCCGGCCGTGTACGCGGCGAGGCTGCGGGTGCGGCACCCCGGGTCCACGGTGGACGCACTCGGCCTGGACGCGCTGGCCGTCCGCGAAGGGGAACTGGTCGCTCTGCGCGGACCGTCCGGCGCCGGCAAGACCACGGCACTGCGGGTCCTCGCCGGGCTGCAACCGGCGGTCACGGGACGGGTCGAGCTCAGCGGTCCCGGCCTGCTGCACCTGCCCCAGCGGCCGACGCTGCCGCACGTCCGCACGGTCGCCGACGTGTTCCCGGGGTGCAGTCCGGACGGGGTGCGCGACGCACTGCGTACGGTGGGCCTGGACGCCGAGGTCGAACCGGCGACGGTGCTGGGCGAGCACGGGGCGGGGATGTCGGCCGGCCAGCGGCAGCGGCTGGCGCTGGCGGC
>NZ_JBEZGQ010001653.1:0-1214 GCF_040650095.1 Actinoplanes sp. NPDC048791
CTGGAGCCGCACGGGCGGCGGGTGCGGCTCCAGCAGCGGCGCGCCGACGTCCTTGGCCAGCAGTGCGAGCTGCTGCGACACCGCCGACGAGGTCATGTGCAGCGCGGAGCCGACGGCGGTGACCGTGCCGCGGTCGCGCAACTCCCGCAACAGGCGCAGCCGCCGCAGGTCGATCTGTCCCATGCCGGCATCCTAGGCGCAGGATTTATATAAGCACTGTTACAGTTTCCTGATGCCGCCTCCCGATCTGCTCGACAGCAGCTACTACGGTCCGCTGTTCCGCCTGCTCACCGACATGGACGCCGACATCGCCGGGCTGTACGCCGAGGCCGGCATCGAGGGGGTCCGGACCCGGTTCGTCGGCCCGATGATCGAGCTCGGCCGCGGCGGCCCGCTGACCATCAAGGAGATCGCCGAACGCCGCAAGGTCAGCCACTCGGCGATGAGCCAGACCGTCGCGGCGATGCGCAAGGCCGGCCTGGTCGAGCCGGCCGGCGACAGCGACGGGCGCAAGCGCCGGGTCCAGCTCACCGCCCGGTCCCGCGAGCTCCTGCCGTTCCTGCAGGCCGAGTGGCGGGCCACCGAGGCGACGGTGCTGGCCCTGGACGCCGAGCTGCCGTACCCGATCATGCGGGCGGTGGCCGACATCCAGGCCGCGCTGAGCGCCCGCCCGTTCGCCCAGCGGCTGCGCGACCACCTCGCCGGCGAGCAGTCGTGAGCGCGCTCGACTCCCTGGTCGACCTGCGCCCGCTGCGCGAGAACCGCACGTTCCGCCGGCTCTGGCTGGGCACCACCGCCTCCGGCCTCGGCGGCCAGTTCGGCGGTTTCGCCGTCGTCTACTACATCTGGGAACGCACCCACAGCGCCGCCATGGTCGGCCTGGTCGGCCTGGTCACCGCGGTCCCGCTGATCGTGCTCGCGCTGGCCGGCAGCGCGTTCACCGACCACGTCGACCGGCGGCGGCTGGCGCTGGGCTGCTCGTACGGTCAGCTGCTGATCAGCGTGGGGATGGCCGGGGTGGCCGCCTCGGACGTGGGCGGCGTACCGCTGATGCTGGTCCTCGCCGGCGCCGCCTCCGGGCTGGCCGCCCTGGGCGGGCCGGCCAAGCAGACCTTCACCCCGGTGCTGCTCAGCGGGCACCGGCTCGCCGCGGGCCTGGCCCTGAACCACCTCTCCTTGCAGCTCGGCATGCTGCTCGGCGCGGCCGCGGGCGG
>NZ_JBEZGQ010001654.1:0-1209 GCF_040650095.1 Actinoplanes sp. NPDC048791
GCCACCCGGCGCCGGCGGCGCAGCCACGTCCCGTACGCGTGCAGCAGCCGCCCCCGCTCGAACGGCCACCCGGCCAGCTCCGGCTCGGCGAGGGCCCGCTCGAAGGCGGCGTCGTCGTCGGCCAGCACCGCGGTGCAGTAGGCGAGCCCCACCCCCAGCACCGGTGAGCAGGTGACGTCCCGCACCGGGCTCAGCTCGGCGACCAGGGCGCGCAGCTCGTCCGTCCGTCCGCTGCCGACGGCGGCCTCGGCCAGGTGCGCGAGGGCCCAGAAGCGCAGCACCGGGTGGTACGGCAGCTCGGCGGGATCGGCGATCCGGCGCAGATGCTCGTACGCGGCGGCGTAGTTGCTCCCGGCCAGTGCCTCGACGCCCCGGACGAGCTGCACCAACGCCAGCATCGGGTGGGCGCCGATGGGCAGCAGCGCCTCCTCACCGGCGTCGGCCAGCGCGCGGGCGGTCTCGCCGTTACCGCGCAACGCCTCGGCCAGGGCGCGGGACAGGTCGGCGGTCAGGGCCCACCGGGGCTGGCCGGTCTCCAGCGCCAGCGCCCGGGCCTCGGTCGCCGCGGCGATGGCCAGCCGTACGTCGCCGAGCTGGGCGGCCATCGTGGCCTGACCGTGCAGGGCCTGGGTGAGGGTGCCCATCCGGCCCTGGGCGCGCAGCCCGGCCACGGACGCGGCGGCGAAGACGAGCGACAGCGGCAGCGCCCCGACCGCCGACGCGCCCATCGCGAGCAGTTCCAGCTCCTCGGGATTGCCGGACAGGTGGGTCCCGAGCTGCTCGATCCGCCGCAGTGCCAGGGCGCCCTGCTCGATCGGCGCCACCAGGGCGAGCACCGAGACCAGGCGGGGATCCAGCGGTGCCGCGTCGAGCCGGTCCAGCGCGCCGACGATCAAGTCGCGGGTGGCCCGGTCCGGGTTGGACCACCAGCAGCGCAGGCTCACGGTGACCATCGAGTCCAGGGCGGCGGTGGTGTCGCCGTCCTTGCGCATCCGGTCGATGATCTCCACGAACGCCGGCATCCGGCTGGCCCCGGACCAGCCCGCGGTCAGGAAGATCTCGCGCATCCAGGCGAACCGGGCCTCCTCGGCGCCCAGCAGCGTCCGGCTCTCCAGCCCGCGCAGCAGCCGCAGCACCGTGTCGATGTCGCCCAGCTCGTGGGCCGCCTCGGCCGCCGCCAGCAACCGGCTCGCCTGCTCCTGCGGCTGC
>NZ_JBEZGQ010001655.1:0-1206 GCF_040650095.1 Actinoplanes sp. NPDC048791
CACCCCGGCCGCCGCCCTCGCCCGGCTGCTCGCCGGCAACCGGCGTTTCGTCTCCGGGCACGCCCGCCACCCGCACCAGACCCTGGCCGACCTGCACGAGGTCGCCGCGGGTCAGCACCCCTTCGCGATCACGATCGGCTGCGCCGACTCCCGGGTCTCGCCCGAGTTCCTCTTCGACCAGGGACTGGGTGACCTGTTCGACAACCGGGTGGCCGGGAACATCGTCGACGACCTGCTGCTGGGCAGCATCGAGTTCGCCGTCGAGGAGTTCGGCAGCCCGCTCGTCGTCGTGCTCGGCCACGAGCGGTGCGGCGCGGTGACCGCCACCATCGACGCCATCGAGAGCGGCGCCGGCGCCCCCGGGCACATCGGCACGATCGTCGACGCGCTCCGGCCGATCGTCGAGCCGGAGCTGAGCCGCCCCGGCGACGTGGTGGACAACGCCGTCCGCGCCAACATCCGGGCCCAGGCGGCCCAGCTGACCGCCCGCAGTGAGCTGCTGGCGGAGCACGTCCGGGCCGGCGAGCTGCGCATCGTGGGGGCCCGCTACGACCTCGACACCGGCCGGGTCGCGCTGGTGAGATGACCCGCGCCTCCGGCTATCGTTCGCGGATGCCCGCCGAGCCGACCGCCCCCGCCGTGTTGCCGGCGGACCGGCTGGCCTGGCTCGACGGGCTCCGGGCCGTGGCGGTCCTGCTGGTCGTGTACGCCCACCTCAGCCGCATGCTGTTCCGCGGGGCGCGGGAGGTCTCCGCCGAGTGGCTGCACGCCGGCAGTGCCGGGGTCATGCTGTTCTTCCTGGTCAGTGGCTACATCATCCCGGCCTCACTGGAACGGCACGGGAGCCTGCGCACGTTCTGGGTGAGCCGGCTCTGCCGCCTGCTGCCGCTCTACCTGGTGGTGATCACCGTGGTGGTCGCGCTGGGCGCCGCCGGGCTGATGCCGCTCGACCCCGCGCTGCGGGCCGACCCGCTGACCGCGGCCGTGGCGCACGTGACGATGCTGCCGCACCTGCTGGGCGTACCGCTGATCACGCCGGTGATCTGGACCCTCACCTTCGAGATGGCGTTCTACCTGCTGGTCGGCGCGCTGTTCGCGGTACGGCTGCACCGGGCCGGCAGCGTGCTGGCGGTGGTGCTGGCCGTGGTCGCCGTCGGCACCGCTCCGCTGGCGCCCCGGTTGCTCGCGGCGACGCCCGGCGACGCC
>NZ_JBEZGQ010001656.1:0-1205 GCF_040650095.1 Actinoplanes sp. NPDC048791
GTCGTGCTGCCCGCTCAGGCGTTGCCGGTCGCGGCGCAGCCCTTGCAGTTCAACCGGTTCGTCGTCGCGGGCCCGGACGCGGACCCGGACGCGCTGCGTCGCGCCGGGGACGCCGGGCAGCTCGCGTACCGGACCAGCGGGCTCGGTCAGGCGCCGGCTGACTGGGCGCTGCCACCGACAACCGTCACGACGTGGCAGGGCCAGCGAGCGTCGCTCGAGGACAGCGGGGTCAACCGGGTGCTCAGCTTCACCTTCACTGCCGGTGCCGCCAGCGCGGTCCTGCTGGCTCTGCTGGCCGTCGCCTTCGCCGTGCTCGCCGGTGCGCCGGTCCGCGGCGCCACGCTGTCGCGGCTGCGGACCCTGGGACTGTCCGCCGGTCAGGGACGCAGGCTGCTGCTGTACGAGCTCGTACCGCTGCTGACCGTCGCCCTGGTCGCCGGCGGCCTGGTCGGCGTCGCACTGCCGAGGCTGCTCGGTCCCGCCCTGGGACTGTCAGGATTCACGGCGGGGGTGCCGGCCCGCGACCGCATCGACCCGGCGCTCGTCGCCGCCGTGCTCGCCGTGGTGATGCTCGCCGTCGCCGCGGCGCTGCTGGTGGAGAGCGCCGCGAACCGCCGGATGCGCCTGGGCGAGGCGCTGCGGCTCGGAGGGGAGTACGGATGACCGAGGATCTCGCCGCCCTGGAACGCCGCGCGGCACAACGGGCGGCCGACCGCGCGGGTGGCGCCGACCGGCTGGCCGGGCACATCGTCTGCGACGGCCTGGTGCGCATCTACAAGACCGACGGCGTCGAGGTCGTCGCCCTGCAGGGCCTGGACCTCGTCGTCGACCGCGGGGAACTGCTGGCCATCGTCGGCGCGTCCGGCTCCGGCAAGTCCACCGTGCTCAACATCCTGTCCGGGCTGGACGTGCCGACCGCCGGCGTCGCCCGGGTCGCCGGCTACGACCTGCTCAGCATGTCGGCCAAGAGCCGGCTCGCGTACCGGCGGCGGACGGTCGGCTTCGTGTGGCAGCAGACCGCGCGGAATCTGCTGCCGTACCTGGATGCCCGGGAGAACGTCGAGCTGCCGGTGCGGCTGGCCCGCGGCAGCCGCAAGGCGGCCCGGGCCCGCGCCGACGAGCTGCTCGAGCTGGTCGGCCAGGCCGATCAGGCGGACCGCCGGCCCGCCCGCCTAAGCGGCGGCGAGCAGCAGCGCTGCGCCGTC
>NZ_JBEZGQ010001657.1:0-1201 GCF_040650095.1 Actinoplanes sp. NPDC048791
GCCGGCTCCGGCTCGTTGCCCGACCTGGTCGAGCTGGCCGGGAGCCCGGACCGGGTGGTGACGGTGGCCGATCTGAACGCCGCGGCGTACGGGGTCCACCTGTCCAGCTCGGGCGGTCCCGGCGCGGATCCGCAGGCGCTGCACGGGCTGGCCGCCGCGGCCGCCCTCGCCGAGCAGGGCCGGTTCACCGTGCCGCTCGCCGCCGTGTTCCCGCTCAAGGACGCCGTGGCCGCCCACGAGCTGAGCGAGACCGGCCACGCCCGCGGCAAGATCGTGCTGACCCTCTGAACCGGCCGGGCTCAGCCGCGCACGGTGAACTCGTTGCCGTCGGGATCGGTCATCAGCACCCGGCCGTCGTCGCCCGGGCCGGTCTCGAGGCGCTTCGCGCCGAGGGAGATCAGCCGGTCGATCTCGGCGGGCAGGTCACTGTGGACCGGTACGGCGAGGTCGAGCAGCAGCCGGTCCTTGCCGGTCCGGGGCATCAGCGGCGGGCCACCCCAGGTGATCTTCGTGCCGCCGCCGGGTGACTGGATCGCCGTCTCCTCGTCCTGGTCCCAGACCAGCGGCCAGTCCAGCGCCGCGCTCCAGAAATAGCCGACGGCCTGCGTACCGTCGCCGGCCAGCGCGCCGATGAGGCCGCAGCCGGCCAGGAAGTTGTTGCCCGCCTCGATGACGCAGAACTCGTTGCCCTCGGGGTCGGCGAGCACGACGTGCCCCTCCTCGGGGAGCTGGCCGACGTCGGTGTGCCGGGCGCCGAGCTCCAGCGCCCGGGCCACCTTCTGCTGCTGGTCCTGCTCGGAGGCGCTGGTCAGGTCGAAGTGGGCCCGGTTCTGGCCGCGCTTGGGCTCGTCGTGCGCGATGAACCGGATCCGGTACGCGTTGTCCGCGTCGGGCAGCAGGGCGACCCCGTCGCGGGCGTCGTCGACCAGCTCGCGGCCCAGGTACTCGGACCAGAACCGCCCGAGACGCCGGGGTTCCTCGGCCAGAAAGCAGATCGCGTGCAGTCGGCTCGTCATCGCCGGAGCCTAGGTGCGGGCCGCGGTCGCCCGCAGCCGATTAACGCGCGGCGGGTTCTCAGCGCGCCCACAGACACGACGATGGACCATGCCGGGTATGACTACGGTGCTGGACCGTCCCGCCGCGCTGCTCGTCCTGGTCTCCCGGCCCTGGTTCTGGCCGGTCTCCTGGGTTCCCGCCTACC
>NZ_JBEZGQ010001658.1:0-1200 GCF_040650095.1 Actinoplanes sp. NPDC048791
GTCGTGCTGGCGAACGCCCACCGCGCGGCGCTGCCCCGGGCGGCGGTCGCGGTCTTCGCCGGCGCGCTCGTGCTCGGTGTCGTCGCGGCGATCTACGGAGCAGCCTCATGACCCCCTACCGCGACTACGTCACCAGCGGCGGCTCACTCGCGCAGGTGCTGCTCATCGCCGTCCTGGCGGTGCCGGCGCTGGGCGCGTTGGTGGTAGCGCTGCTGCCGGCGCGGATCGATCGGGGCGCCCGCATCGTCGCCATGGTCTTCGCCGCGGTGACGTTCGTGCTCACCGCGCTGCTGGCGATGCCGAGCGCCGACTACGGCTGGTTCGGCTACGGTGACCGGCCGCCGGCTCTGCTGCCGTGGATCGACGTGTCCGCGTCGTGGGTGCCGTCGCTCGGGGTCGACTTCCACCTCGGCGTCGACGGGATCTCGTACCCGCTGGTGGTGCTGACCGGGCTGCTGACATTGCTCTGTTGCGCGTACACGGTGGCCAAGGTGCCCGACGGCGGTCGCGGCCGGACGCTGGCGGCGCTGCTGCTGGTGCTCGAGGTCGGCATCCTGGGCACGTTCCTGGCCCTGGACCTCGTGCTGTTCTTCATCTTCTTCGAGGTCGTCCTCCTGCCGATGTACGCGGTCATCGCCGGCTGGGGTGGCCCGGACCGCCGCCGCGCGGCCCGCAAGTTCGTGCTCTACACCCTGTTCGGTTCGCTGCTGCTCCTGCTGGGCGTCTTCACCGTCGTCATCGCGGCCGGCACCGGCGACCTGCTGGCGCTGACCGGCGGCACCGGCCTGTCCCGCACAGTGCAGTGCACGGCGTTCGCCCTGTTCGCCGTCGCGTTCGCGGTGAAGGCGCCGCTCTGGCCGCTGCACACCTGGCTGCCGGACGCGCACACCGAGGCGCCCACGGTCGGCAGCGTGATCCTCGCCGGCGTGCTGCTGAAGATGGGCACGTACGGCCTGATCCGCGTCGGCGTGGGAGTGGCACCGCTCGGCGCCGCCTGGGCCGCCCCGGTGCTCGGCATCCTCGCCGTCGCCGCGATCCTCGTCGGGTCGCTGGTGTGCCTGCGGCAGACCGAGCTGAAGCGGCTGATCGCCTACTCCAGCGTCGGGCACATGGGTTTCGTCCTGCTGGGCATCGCGACGCTGACCGCGACCGGCCTGCAGGCCGCGCTGGTCGGCAACGTGGCCCACGGCGTCATCACCG
>NZ_JBEZGQ010001659.1:0-1199 GCF_040650095.1 Actinoplanes sp. NPDC048791
CGGCACGGGACAGACCCGCCTGGCCTACCGCCTGCTCGACGCCCTGCGCGCGGGCGACGAGGCCGGCGGCGACCGCCGCGGCCGGCAGAGCGCGGCGCTGCTGGTGGTGGCCAAGGGCCAGGGGTACGGCGGCACCAGCGACGTCGTGGTGGATCTGCGCGTGGACGACCACCCCGACCCGGTCGCGGAGCTGACCCGCCTGCTCGAACTGCACACCCTCTACTTCGAACGCCCGGACCCGGCAACCCTGCTGGATCTCGACGGCGACGTGGGCACCGAGGTGCGCGACCGGCTCGCCGCCCTGGGCCACCCCGCGGGCCCGGCAGCGGCTGACCTCGACGAGGCGCTCGCGTCCTGGGCCGGCATCGCCAACCTGGAGGAACGCATCGTCGCCGGAAGGATCGACCCCCTGGTTCTGGATCAGCTGCGCAACGCCTGAGGAACGGATCAGCCGCGCAGGAAGGCCAGCACCGCGCGGACGCGGCGGTGGTCGTCGACGTCCGGGGGCAGGTCCAGCTTGGCCAGCAGGCTGCCGATGTGTTTGGCCACCGCCGCCTCGCTGACCACCAGCGTCCGGGCGATCGCCGTGTTCGAGCGGCCCTCGGCCATCAGGGCCAGCACCTCGCGCTCGCGGGGCGTGAGGCGGGCCAGCGGGTCGCGGCGCCGGCCCAGGAGCTGCCGGACCACTTCCGGGTCGACGACCGTCCGGCCGGCGGCCACCCGGACCAGCGCGTCGACGAACTCGGCCACGTCGCCGATGCGGTCCTTGAGCAGGTAGCCGACGCCTGCGGTGTGGCCGGAGTCGAGCAGTTCGGCGGCGTACGTCTGCTCCACGTACTGGCTCAGCACCAGGACCGGCAGGCCGGGGTCGGCGGCCCGCAGCGCGATCGCGGCCTGCAGGCCCTCGTCGCTGAAGCCCGGTGGCATCCGCACGTCGGTGACCACCCCGTCGGGCCGGGGCACGGCGACGGCCGCGAGCAGGGCCGGCGCGTCGGCGACGGCCGCGACCACCTCGTGGCCGAAGTGGCGCAGCATGCCGGCGATGCCCTCGCGGACGATGACGCCGTCCTCGGCGATCACGACCCGCACGGAATCTCCACGTGCAGCAGGGTCGGGCCGCCGGGCGGGCTGGACAGGGCCACCGTGCCGTCGACCGAGGCGAGCCGGTCGGCCAGGCCGGTCAGGCCGGAGCCGCGCTC
>NZ_JBEZGQ010001660.1:0-1198 GCF_040650095.1 Actinoplanes sp. NPDC048791
CAGCGACAGCAGCGCGCCCGGCACCGAGGCCGGCAGGTCGTCGCCGGCACTGCGCGGCAGCTCGGCCTCGTAGACCGCCTGCGCGACCGCGGGGGTCTCGCCCGCGTTGAGCGCGTAGTCGCGGGCCATGACGCCGGCCAGGCTGGTCATCTCGGTGACCAGCTGCGAGCCGAGGTCGAACTTGACCAGCTGCGCGGCGCGTTCCAGAGTGGCCGATGGCTGCGGGGCCAGCGAACCGGCCAGCTCGGCGATCCGCGCCGCCCGGTCGGCCATCGAGCCGAGCTTGTCGGTGAAGGTCAGCCGCTGGAGTTTGTCGCGCATCGCCGCGAGCGGGGTCTGCCGGTCGGCGCGGTAGAAGAACGCCGCGTCCTCGTACCGGGCGCGCAGCACGGCCTCGTTGCCGGTGCGGACCCGCTCGACGTCGACCGGGCCGTTGGCGACCGTGACGAACATCGGCAGCAGCGTGCCGTCGGCGTCGCGGACCGGCAGGTACCGCTGGTGCTTGCGCATCACCGTGGTGAGCACCGCGGCGGGCAGCTCCAGATACTTCTCGTCGAACGTGCCGAGCAGCGGCGTCGGCTGCTCCACCAGATAGGTGATCTGGTCGATCAGCGCGCTCTCGCCGGTGACGTCGATCCGGCCGGTGTCCCAGACCAGGTCCTGCGCGCCGGTGACGATCAGCTCGCGGCGGTCCTCGGCGTCGGCCACGATCCCGTTGACCGCGAGCGTCTCCATGAACGTCTCCGCCGAGGCCACGCTGATCGCCGGCTGCGCGGCGGTGCGCAGCACCCGGGTCTCGCGCCCGGCCAGCAACGCCGACACGGCGAGCGGGACGACCTCGTCGCCCCACAGCGCGACCAGCCAGCGGATCGGCCGGGTGAAGGCGAGCTGCGGGTCGTTCCAGCGCATGTTCTTCGCCGAGCGCAGGCTGCCGGCGACCTTCGCCAGCACGTCGGCGAGCACGGCGGGTGCCGCGCGGCCGGCCTCGTGCCGCTGCACGACCAGATGCTGTACGCCGTTGAGCTCCGCGGTTTCCAGCGACTCCACCGGCACACCCTGGGAGCGGGCGAAACCCTCGACGGCCTTCGCCGGCGCACCGGCCTTGGGGCCCTTGACCGTACGGACGTGGTCCTGCTCGCGGGCGGCGACCTCGGTGACCACGGCGATCAGCCGCCGCGGCGTGGCGTGCACCCGGACG
>NZ_JBEZGQ010001661.1:0-1198 GCF_040650095.1 Actinoplanes sp. NPDC048791
GAGCAGCTCGGCCGCCGAGGCACTCAGCGCGGTGACCCCGGCGTGCGCGCCCCGGACCGCCGCGGCGAGCTCGCTGCCGCCGGCGTCCTTGAGCACGAAGCCGTCGGCGCCGGCGGCCAGCGCCCGCTGGATGTCCGAGGCCCGGCCGACCGTGGTCAGCATCAGCACCTTCGCCGGCACCTCGGGCATCCGGGCGCGCAACTGGCCCAGCACCCGCACCCCGTCCGCGCCGGGCAGATAGAGGTCCAGCAGGATGACGTCGGCGGCGAGCGGGTCGCCGGCCAGCAGCTCCAGCAGGGCGGGGCCGTCCGGCAGCTCCGCGACCACCTCGAGATCCGGCTGGGCCCCCAGGATCAGGCTCAGCCCTTCCCGGACCAGCGCCTGGTCGTCGACGACGGCAAGCCGGATCATCGGGCCATGGTAAGCAGTCGCATGGCGTACCGGATCACGGCCGACCGGCTGCGCGGGCATTGGCAGCCGCTGGTGGATCTCGCCCTGGGCGCCGCGACCGCCCTGCTCTTCGTGCTGTCCGGCACTGTCGTCTCGGCGCCGCTCGCGGTGGCCCAGCTGCTGCCGCTGGTCTGGCGGCGGCGTTTCCCGGCCGCGGTGCTGATCGTCGTGGGCTGCGCGACCGCCGCCCACACCACGCTCGGCATGGCCCGCGCGGTCGGCTTCTTCCCCGCCACGATCGCGCTCTACACCGCGGCCACCCACCGCTCACCGGTGATCCGGTGGGTGCTGTGCCCGGCCGTCGGGCTGGTCATGGCGGCCGCCAGCGCGGTCCGGCACGGTCCGGTCGAGGGTCTGCTGATGGCCGTCGTCACGGTCACGGTGGCGTGGCTGACCGGGGTGGAACGCAGCGAGCACCTGCGCCAGCGCGCCGAGGCGGAACGGCAGCGGGCGGAGGCCGAGCACCTGCGGCTGGAACGCCGGATCGCCGATCAGGCGACCGCGGCCGCCGAGGACAGGGAACGCCTGGCCCGGCGGGTGCACGACACGCTTGCGCACACGGTGACCGTGATGCTGCTCCAGACCGAGGCGCTCAAGGCCACCACGCCGCTCGGCGACGCCGCCCGGGACCGCCTGGACGTGGTCCTGCGAGCCGGCCGGGAAGCCTTGACCGAGGTCCGGGCCGCGCTGGCCGACGCCGACGAAGGCGACCCGGCGACCCGGCTGGCGGCACGGCTGGAGACCCTGG
>NZ_JBEZGQ010001662.1:0-1190 GCF_040650095.1 Actinoplanes sp. NPDC048791
GCCGACGACGGCGACGTCCTGGTCGCGGATGTAGGCGCCGTCGCAGGTCGCGCAGCTGCCGACGCCGCGGCCGACGAACTCCTCCTCGCCGGGCATGGAGCCGCCGTCAGCAGCATCGCTGCGGTCGGTGTGGCCCTGGTCGGCGGTGGCGCCACCCTGCTGCTGCGCCGCCGGCGCAAGTTCATCGCCTGATCCCCGCCGAAATCCGCCACCGGCCCGCTCCGATGGTCAGCGACCGCCCGGGCCGAGCCGTGGCGTTTGCGGCGGTGGCGTCGTCAGCCCGTAGTCGAGAGTTCGCGGCGGATTTCCCTCCGCCTTGAAAACGTTGTAGCCGAAATACGTCGTGCCGATGACAGTCGGGTATCGCGAGCAATAGAAATGCGTGGTCGCGCGCAGGGCCGCGCGTTTAACCGTGACGTCGGCCACCAATCCCGCGGTCTGATCCGGCATCGAGTCGTGCGCGGCCAGCGTCTGGAATCCGTATTCGACGACGATCGGCGCCCCCGGCTGGGCGGCCACTGCCCGGTCCGCCGCCGACCGCAACCGCGGCGCGTCGATCAGCTCCTCCGTGCTGCTGCCGGCCGGCGGCACCCGGCCGCCGGGATAGCTGTAGCTGGTCAGCACGTAGCCGTCGGCGCCGCTGTCGCGATAGGACGGGATGCGGTACGAGCCGTCCCAGCCGTAGAACAGGCCGACGAAGACCGGCACCGGTCCGGCGTGCGGCCGGACCAGGGCGACCAGCTCCTTCGCGTACGCGACCTGGCGGCGCGCGGACAGCTCCGAGTTGACCCCGCCGAGCCGGGCCTGCACCCGCAGGTCGTCCACCGGCATGTTCAGCGCCAGGTAGGCCACCGGCTTGTCCCGTACGTAATCGAGCAGCTCACGGTGTCTGTCGAGCACCTGGGCCGCGTCCTCGGGGCGGAACGCGAACGTCGCCGGGTCGTACGCCTCCAGCCGGACGATCGCCCGCATCCGCAACGTGGTCAGCACGGTGAAGAACTCGTCGAGGCGGGACCTGCTCCAGGTCTCCAGGCCGTAGACGTTCACCGTGTCGATGGCGTGCCCGTCGCGCATCCGCCGCAGATCGCCGCTCACGTCGGCGGTCGGTGACCAGGTGGCGCCCTGGATCCAGCCGGCCGGGCCGGGATACGGCGTCAGCGCGGCCGAGCTGCCGGCGGGGGTGCCGGCCG
>NZ_JBEZGQ010001663.1:0-1189 GCF_040650095.1 Actinoplanes sp. NPDC048791
CCGCGCGGTCAGGCGCTCGGCCAGCAGGCCGGGATCGTCGCGCAGCACCAGCCGCTCGGCCACCACCGCACCCGCGGCCGTGGCCAGGGCCGAGACCATCGGCCCGAAGACGTCCCGGACCTGCCCGGTGGCCGGGACCCCGCGGCTGACCACCTCGTCGCCGGTGACCAGCAGCCGGATCCGGGGCTGCCGGTGCACCGGCACGCTGTCAGCGCCGCCCTGGGCCAGCAACCCGGCCACCGCGGGTGTGATGAGCCGGCCGGCACCGGCCAGTTCGCTGCCGGCCCGGGCGTCCTCACCGGCCCGCCGGATGTGCGCCTTACCGGCGGGCGTCGTGCCGCTCAGGTCGGCGGTCTCGTACGGCAGCACCGCCACCGTCCCGGCGGGCACGACCGCACCCGTCATGATCTCCACGGCCTGCCCCGCCTCGAGCTCGTGCGCCCAGCCCGGCCCGCCGGCCAGGATCCGCCCGCTGACCTGCCACGGCCCGGCGCCGGCGACGGCATAACCGTCCATCGCCGCGGTGTCGAAGCCGGGCAGGTCGGCCCGGGCCAGGACCGGAGCGGCCAGCACCCGGCCCACCGCCCGGTCCAGCGGGACGTCCTCAGCCGGCAGGGCGGTGGCGGCCTCGGCGGAGATCAGTCGGGCGGCTCGCCACGGGGTCGCGGCACTGTCGGTGGTTGGCATCGCTGCCAGTGTCACATCCGCTGTTCGTCGCGGCCCGCCGACCTGCGCCTGGTGAGCCAGCGCAGCACCTGCCGGGCGTGCGAGGCCGGCTCGGGGATCGGGTGGAAGACGTGCTCGACCACGCCGTCGGCCACGATCAGGGTGAGGCGCTCGTACAGGGTCATGTCGCCGGCGGTGAAGGTCGGCAGGCCCAGCGCCCGCGCGCAGGTCAGCTGGGGATCGGGGAGCAGCGGGTAGGGCAGCCGCAGCCGGTGCACGAGCTCCCGCTGATAGCCGCTGGACTGCGCGGAGAGCCCGTAGACCCGGGCCGCGCCGGCGGTGCGCAGCTCCGCGTGATGGTCGCGGAACCACGCCGCCCGCTCGGTGCCGCCGCGCGCCCCCGCGATCTCCAGCGGCCCGTTCGGCAGGTCGACGCCGGGCCGCCCGGTCAGCGGGTACACGAAGATGACGCTGCGGCCCGGCCCCAGCGCACCGAGATGCACCGGGCGCCCCTCGGAGCCGT
>NZ_JBEZGQ010001664.1:0-1184 GCF_040650095.1 Actinoplanes sp. NPDC048791
GCGGCGGGCAGCACCCCGGTCACCCCGAACGGCCTGCTGGTCAAGGTGGTGGCGGTCGACGGCCGGACGGTCGAGGCCGGGCCGGCGAAACTCACCGAGGCGATCGCCGAGGCCACGATCGACGAGACCTTCGCCCTCGGGACCGGCGACATCAGCGCCCGCTCGGCCGGCGGCCCGGTGGTCCAGCCGATCAGACGTACGGTGTCCTGCACCAACGCCGCGAAGGCGGAGATCACCGGGTCGATCAGCATCACGCCGAGCTTCGACTTCGACGCGTCGTGGAGCCCGCGCGGGGTCTCCGCCGTGTCGTTCACCGGAACGCTGACCGAGGACGCGCAGCTCAAGGCCTCGATCAGCGGCAGCGCGGCCTGCTCGCTCAAGGAGACTCCGCTGCTGGCCAAGCCGATCCGGTTCCAGCCGATCACCTTCTCGGCCGGCCCGGTGCCGGTCGTGATCACCCCGGAACTCCAGCTCTACCTGGACGCCACCGGCTCGGTGCAGGCCGCGCTGGAGACCTCGGCCGGGCAGACCGCGGCGGTCAAGGCGGGCCTGGCCTACCGCGACGGTACGGTCAGCCCGGTCGCCGACTTCAGCACCAAGTTCACGTACCAGCCGCCGACGGTCAGCCGGAACGCGACCGCGCAGGCCGGGGTGGCACCGAAGTTCAGCTTCCTGATCTACGGCGTCGCCGGGCCGCAGCTGAGCACCCGCGCGTACGTCCGCCTCGACGCGACGCCACAGTGGACGCTCAAGGCGGGCCTGACCGCGGGGGCCCGGCTGGTCGTCCCCCAGCTGGGCGTGGCCCAGGGCAAGGACGACATCATCCGGTACGAGAAGACGCTCGCCACCGCCGGCAGCCCCACCACCGGGTCCCGGACAACCATCTCGGCCAGCCGGGCCACCGCGAAAGTCGGTGACCAGGTGACCATCACCGGCAAGGTTCTCAACGGCGACGGCAGCCCCGTGCGCGACGGCTTCCTCTACGTCGCCTGGCACTCCCCGAGCCGTACCGGCAAGGGCAAGGTGACCGACCTGCGGACGGCCGCGGACGGCTCGTTCAGCCTGACCGTGACCGTGGACGAGAAGGGCCGGCACTCGTTCTCGGCGACGTTCCCGGGCTCGGCGGACGCCGACAACGGCTCCGAGGCCTCGGTGGCGGTGACCGTCGGCTGACCCGTTCGGGG
>NZ_JBEZGQ010001665.1:0-1183 GCF_040650095.1 Actinoplanes sp. NPDC048791
CGCCGCCGCCCCCGGCGGACCCCTGGTTCTGGCCAGGGCGCCCGCTGCCCGCACCGCCCGCGGGGGATGGGCCCGGCGCGGCGGGCGCCGGAGTTGGGCCCGGCGAGGGGGGCGCGGGGGATGGGTCAGGTGGGGCGGTGCCAGCGGGCGCCGAGGGCGGCGCCGGTGGGGGCGGTGCCGGCCAGGCTGCCGTAGGAGGTCGCGGCGGCGCGTAGGCCGGCGAGGTGGATGTCCAGGTAGCGGCGGCGTAGTTCGCGGATCTGGTCCGGGGTGCCGAGGCGGATCGCGGCGAGCTGCTCGTAGATCATCGGCAGGTCGGTGCTCTCCAGGTCGGCACGGACGGCGCCCGCCTGCTGGGCCCGGTGCAGGATGCCGTCCGCGAGCACCCTCGCCTGCGCGGCCAGGACGCGGTGCTCGGGCGTGGTCGGGAAGCGGCCGGCCAGATACACGGTCAGCGAGTGCACGTCGGCCTCGACGACGCCCCGCAGGAACGTCACGAACGCCTCCCACGGATCAGCCACCACACCGGCCGCTTCCGCCACCCTGACGAAGTGCCGCAGGCCGTCCAGGCAGAGCGTCGCCAGCAACGCCTCCTTGCTGGGGTAACGCCGGTACAGCGCGCTGATGCCCACCCCGGCGGCCCGGGCGACCGCGCCGATCGGGGCGTCCGGGTCGGCGACGAAGACGTCCCGGGCCGCGGTGAGGATCGCGCCGTCGTTGCGGACGGCCCGGGCGCGGCGGCCGTTCAGGACCTCGGGCTCCGTCATGGTCAACCTCGTTCCGGACGGCGGTGGTGGCGTCCGGATCAGGCTAACACTTGTGCGGAACAGATCGTTCCGTTACTGTCAGAGGTAGCGGAACGTTCCATTCCGTTCCGGAGGACACGGCGAGGAGACATCATGAACGCGACGACCACCTGGACTGTTCTGGACCGCGCCCACGCAGCCCTGCGCGACGCGACCACGGCGCTCGCCGACGCCGACCTCGGCCGGCCCACGCCCTGCACGGAGTGGACCGTGGCTCAGGTCCTGCAGCACGCCGCGGGCGACCAGCTCGCCTACGTCGCCGCCATCATTGGGCACGGCGGCCCGGCCGATGACCCGTTCGCCCCGTCCGGCTCCTTGACCGGCAGCCCGGCCGAGCTCGTCGAGCCCACCCTCGCCGCCTCCGCGGCAGCTTTCGC
>NZ_JBEZGQ010001666.1:0-1183 GCF_040650095.1 Actinoplanes sp. NPDC048791
CGATCAGGAGGCCTGGGCCGCCGGGGTGCGCACGATGATCGCCGAGCCGGCCCTGCAGGGTGACCTGCTGCGCGCCGGCGCGCTGGCCGAGGCGGAGGTCGCCGCGGCCGTCGCCGAGCGCACCGGCACCGACCTGAGCAAGGACCTGTATCCGCACCTGGTGGCCTCCGTCGTGATGGCCGCGAACAACGTCGCCCAGGCCCACTTCCTGCGCGCCGGCCCGCACGTGTCGATGCCGGAGCTGCTGACCGAGGCACTCGCCCGGATCGCCGCGGGCCTCCCCCCGCCCTGAGCGGCCGCCACCTCGACATGCCCAGCGTCAGCCCGCCGTTCGCCGGCGGGCCGGTGCCCCGTACCCGGAAGAGGGTTTCACCATGATCGACGTCGTCATCGCCGGCGCCGGGCCGAACGGCCTCATGCTCGCCTGCGAGCTGGCCCTGGCCGGGGTCCGGCCGCTGGTCCTGGAGCGGCTGCCCGAGCCCACCACCGAGCAGCGCGCCAACGGCCTGGTCGGGCAGGTCATCCGCATGCTCGACCGGCGCGGCCTGTACGAGCGGCTCGCCGGCACCCCCGGTCCGCCCCGCCCGGCGCCCGGGTTCACCTTCGCCGCCTTCCCGCTGGACCTGCACGACCTGCCGGACAACCCGCTCTACACGATGCTGGTGCCGCAGCGGCGGATCGAGCAGATGCTGACCGAGCGGGCGGCCGAGCTCGGCGTGACGATCCACCGTGGTCACGAGGTCCTCGGCCTGACCCAGAACGAACGGTCGGTGACGGTCGAGGTCGCCGGCCTGGCCCCGATCGAAGCGGCCTACCTGGTCGGCGCGGACGGCGGGCACAGCGTGGTACGCAAGCTCGCCGGCATCGCGTTCCCCGGCGTGACCAGGGACGACACGGTGTCGCGGACGGCGCATGTCAGCGTGCCGGCGAGCATGGTGGATGCGCACGGGGCGCTGCACGTGCCGGGCTTCGGGGTGCTGCCACCGTTTCTGCACACCCGTACCGAGCAGGGTCTGATCGCGTGGGCGCCGATGCCCGGCCGGGCCCCGCTGGTCAGCGTGGGGGAGCGCCACCGGCCCGGCGACGACGTGGGTGACGGTGAGACCAGCATCGCCGAGCTGCGGGCGGCCGCGGGCCGGGTGCTCGGGGCCGACCTGCCGCTGGACGCCCCGGACGGGCCCGG
>NZ_JBEZGQ010001667.1:0-1182 GCF_040650095.1 Actinoplanes sp. NPDC048791
CCAGCCTGGGGGAGCGGCTGGGCATGTCCCCGGAGGCGACGGCCGAGGACACCTGGAGCGAGGCGCACGCCGCCGCCGACCGCTGGCGGGAGCAGGCGCACGGCCGCGACCTCGTCCCGGCCCAGCGCCGGGCCGCTGAGGTGGTGCTGCGCAGCTGCGACATGATCCTGGCCGGCCTGGACACCATCGCGGCACCGGCCGGCCCGGCGGCCTACGCCTGATCCGTGCACTTGCGCTCTTGAGCGCCCGGGGACACCGTGGGATCAGCGATCAGTGTCGATCCGCCGGGAGGCCCCCCATGCGCCGCGTCCACCTCGTCGTGTTCTCCCTGCTCGTCCTGGTGTTCGCCTTCGCGCCACCGGCGGCCGCGGATTCGTCCCGCGCCGGGCTCTCGGAGCAGAGCCGCCTGGCCGACCGGCGGTACGTGGCGACCGGTGACCGGGCCTACGAGGTCGGGGCCGAGGACGGCAGTTATCCGGCGACGGGCTGGCACATCCGCGGCGAGATGGGCGGCTTCTGGAGCCCGCCGATCAAGCTGCTCGACGGCCTGTGGTTCGCCGTCGACGGGCAGTGGCTGAGCGCGACCCGGTTCACCAGCGGCACCGGCTTCGTCCAGATGGAGCTGGCCGGCCCCGGCGGTTCGCGGATCCGGCGTACCGACGTGCTGCCGGACGGCGGCCGGGCCGCGCTGGTCGGATTGACGTTCAGCGGGCCCGCGCGCCGGATCACGCTGGCGGTGGACGCGCATTCGGAGCTGCTCCCCGCGTACCCGTGGGGCTGGACGACGCCGGGCGCGCAGGCGGTCAACCTGAGCGACACCGGTGGCTTCGACGGGCGCAACCTGGTCTTCCGCGAGACGGCCACAGGCGAGCGCCCGCACGACTACGCCGCCGTGGTCGGCAGCTCCCTCACCCCGGACAGCCACGAGCTCGGCCCCGGTCACCGCGGCCCCCAGGAACCCGCCGTGGTGTGCCCGGAGGCCGATCCGGCCCCGGCACGCTGCGACGACGGCCCGTACGGCCGGGGCACCGGCGGCCGGCTCACCTACACCCTCGAGGTGCCGCGCGCCGGGCGGACAGTGTGGTTCACGGTGGCCGGCTCGGAGGACGGGGTCGCCGCGGCCACCGCCGAGTCGCAGCGCGCGCTGCGGGCGGCGGCGGGGGCGCTGTCCCGCGAGCTGGC
>NZ_JBEZGQ010001668.1:0-1181 GCF_040650095.1 Actinoplanes sp. NPDC048791
GCGGCCGGTCCCCGACGGGCCGGCTGGAAAGCCGGCCTGCCCAGTGCGGCGGGTGGGCCCGGGCCGGTCGTCCGCCTCGGCCGTCGGCTCCTCCGCCTTACTGTCAAACTCACAATAACTAGGTCCGGGGTTTGTGTCAACAGGACACTAAGTCTGTTACGGTGGGTGTACCCCCTGACACTCTGAGGTGATGGCATGATGTTTCGTGCGCTCGATCTGGTCTTGACGATCGCGGTGGCCGTAGCCGTCGGTGTGCTCGGCGCCCTTGATGTGGTCGGGCCCGCGGTCACCGGTGGAGCCACCCTCACCACGCTCGGCCTGCTGGCCTTGAGCTCCCTGCACGGCCGCTCGACCCTGGGAGCACTGGCGCGTTCGGTCACCGAGCTGGGCCGGACCGTGAGCGACCGGGCCAGCGCCGACCGGCTGCTGGCCCCGTCCACCTCCGGTGTGGACCTGGATCTCGGCACGGCCGACGACATCCGCGCCGTGGGCGTCACCCTGGCCCGGACGATCCGCAACCACTACGCGGCCCTCCAGCAGCGGCTCGACGCCGGGGCCACCGTACGGATCGCTCTGATCGCGCCGGAGGCGGCGACGGTTGCCGAGGCCGCACGACGCAGCACCATCGCCGACAGCCCGGCGATCTTCGAGCACCGGCTGCGGCCCACCCTGGACCTGCTGGAGGGCCTGGCCCGGCGCGCGGCGGCCGGACCGGGCCGGCTCCAGGTACGGCTGCTCGACTTCGTCCCGGCGTTCGGGCTGGTGGCGGTGGACGCGGAGACCCCGCACGGTCAGGTACGCGTCGACATCTACTCGCACCGCTGCGGCACGCAGGAGCCGACCCTGCCGCTGTACGCCGACCGTGACGCCCGCTGGTTCCGGCACTTCGTCGCCGAGTTCGACCGGGTGTGGGCCGTGGGCCGCCCCTACGAGGTGGCCGATGAGCAGCTCAGCCGATAGGGGGTCCGCCGCTGGCCGCAGCGAGCGCCGCCACCGCGCGCGACGGTCCCCGGCGGAGCTGACCCGACCGCAGCCGGCCACGGATGGCGGCCACGGCATCACCGGCCGCGATCCACGCCACCTCGGTGCCGGTGGCCGCGGGCAGGTCCAGGCGGCCGTCGAGGCTCGGGTGGACCACGTCCACGGCGCTCACCCGGTGTCCCCGGGTCTGCAGGCGGCGC
>NZ_JBEZGQ010001669.1:0-1180 GCF_040650095.1 Actinoplanes sp. NPDC048791
CCCCGGCCGCGAGCGGCCGGGGCGGTCCGCGGTTACGGGCGGTAATTAGTCCGAAAAGTCACCATGATCGGCCGACCGTCGTAGGCGGTTGACTGACCTACCAAATGGTTCACAAGTAATAATTCGGACATGCGATCTCGTTCTCTTGTCGTCCCCGCGGTTCTCGCCGGCCTGCTCGCCGGCTCCGTGCCGGACGCGGCCTCGGCCCATGAGCAGGTCGGCACGCCCTCCGCCACGGTGGCGGCGGCCCGTACCGCGGCGGACGCCGCGAAGGCGAGCAGGGCGGCCACCGGGGGGACCCTGGTCGCGCGGTACGGCTTCGACGGCGGCCGGGCCACCTCGATCACCGACGAATCCGGCAACGGCCACACGCTCCGGTTGATCACCGGCAACGGCGGCACCGTGAGCATGGTCCGGCGCGGCCAGGGCCACGCGCTGCGCTTCCCGGGCAAGTGCACCGGCAAGAAGCGGTGCCCGCACGCCGCGCTGCAGAGCCCCAGCGCGGCGAACCTCAACCCGGGCACCAGGGCAATCTCGTACGGCGCCAAGGTGCTGCTGTCGCGCAGCCAGACCAGCAAGGGCCAGAACGTCGTGCAGAAGGGCTACTCGGCCACCAGCAGCCAGTACAAGTTGCAGGTGGACGGGGCCGCCGGCCGGGCGAGCTGTGTGCTGGTCGGCGCCCGCCCCGGCATCAAGCTCGTGACCAGTACGGTCTCGGTCGCCGACGGCACGTGGCACGCGGTGGAGTGCCGGCGTACGGCGACCGCGCTGACCGTGCTCGTGGACGGTGCGGTGCGGGGCAACCGGGCCATCGCGGCCGGCCTGTCGGTGGCCAACGACCGCCCGCTCAGCATCGGCGGCAAGGGCGCCTACTCCGACAACGACCAGTTCCAGGGCACCCTGGACGACGTCTGGGTGCGGATCGGCTAACTGTCCCGCAGGCCGGCGGCCATCGCGCGGACCAGCTGGGCGTCCGTGGTGTCGCCGGAGAGCTCCCAGGCGAACGCGCCACCGAGACCGCGGCTGCGGGCGTACGCCATCTTGGTCCTGATGGTCTCCGGGGTGTCGTAGCTCCACCACTGGCCGCGGCACAGCGCGTAGGCCGTCCCGCCGGCCGTGCCGGTCGGCGGGCAGGTCCGGCGCAGCACCGCGTAGTCCTCGATGCCCTTCTCGGTGCTGC
>NZ_JBEZGQ010001670.1:0-1179 GCF_040650095.1 Actinoplanes sp. NPDC048791
TTCCGGGGTGCCGACCCCGCCGGAGATCGTCCAGCTGCTCGCCTCCCCCGTTCATCGCTTCGAAGGACGCCCGGCCGACGGCCCGGCGCCCGCGCCCGCCGGCGAGCTCGTGGACGAGGTCCGCATCCGGGCCGGTCTGGGCATCGTCGGTGACCGCTACTTCGGCAAGCAGGCGCACCGCGACGCGAGCATCACCGTCATCGCGGCCGAGTCGCTGCCCGCGGGCGCCGACCTGGTCCAGGTGCGGCGCAACATCCTGGTCCGCGGCATCGCGGTCGACGACCTGGTCGGCGCGGTGCTGGTCCTGGACTCCGGCGACGGCCCGGTGGCCCTGCAGGTACGCCGCCGGGCCAACCCGTGCGCGTGGCTGGACACCACGATCGGCCCCGGCGCTTGGCGGGCGTTGCGCAACAAGGGCGGCATCCGCTGCACCCCGCTGAACGACGGCACCCTGCGCCGGGGACCCGTGGCGGCCACAGTGGAGGGCCGCTTGTTCGCTTGATCTCCTAGCGGCGGGGGCGGAACTCGCGGGCCAGCACGTCCCGGGCCACCCGGGTGCCGACCTCGGCCCCCTGCACGTCGGCGCTGCGGAAGTGCACGCCCGCCCAGATCCGGGCCTCCACCACCTCCGCCAGCGCCTGCGAGAAGCTGGTGAACGAGCGCGTGGTGCCCGAGTCGGCGCTGTAGGCGCTGAACGCCAGGTCGTCGCGGCCGAAGAAGGTGCGCAGCGCGAGCATGACGGCCGAGGTCGAGCAGGTGTGCCCGGAGGTGTGGTCCGGGAACGGCGGCGTCACCACCAGCGGCGTCCAGGCCGGGTCGGCCGTGGTCGCCGGATTGCCGTCGGTGTCGGCCAGCTGGACCGCGGTCACCGGGCGCCAGAAGTTCCAGTGCTTCTTCTCGGCGAAGCAGGCGGTCAGGGCGTCGGCGTTGGCGATGTCGGCCATCGCGAACATCCGGGCCGTCTGCAGCGGGCTGAGCCGCCGGCTCTGCGCGAGGTCCCGCTTGATCTGCCACTCGCCGAGGCGCCGGTCGTGCCACCAGAGCGCGGCCTGCGTCTGGTCCACGGTGCGCGCGGTGCTGGCGGCCGAGCCGAGGGCCTTGACCTCGTTGAGCTCCCGGGCCCAGGTGGCGCTGGTCAGGGCGGGCGGGCCGGCGGTGCGGTAGGCGGTGGCATCCCGG
>NZ_JBEZGQ010001671.1:0-1175 GCF_040650095.1 Actinoplanes sp. NPDC048791
CAGGCGGCCTTCCTGGCCGGCTACGTCGCGGCCGGTTACTCCAAGACCGGCAAGGTGGCCACCTACGGCGGCCTCCCTGGCCAACATCGAACCGGCCGCGTCGATCGCGTACGCGGAACGGGCCGCCGTCATCGCCAAGGACGGCCTGCCGCTCTCCGACCAGCTGGTCCACGCCCGCGCCCTGTTGCGCCTGGGCCGCGCCAACGAGGCCCTGACCTACGGCGAGAAGATTGCCGGCAGCGCCGACGAGGAGCCGGTGTGCCGGGCCGAGGCGTTGCTGGTCGTCGGCCGCGCGCAGGAGGCGCTGGGCGACACGTCGCGGGCCGTCGCGGCCTGGCAGCAGGCGCTGGACGTGGCGACCGAGGCCGAGCTGGCCCCGGAACGCGCCAACGCGATGCGCCGGCTGGGCATGGCCGACTTCCTGGCCGGCAAGCTGAGCCAGGCGAGCAGCCGGTTCGCGGCCGCGTACCAGGTCACGCTCACCGCGGGGGACCGGCACGGGCAGGCCTGGGCGCTGCAGAACCTGGCCTGGGTGACCACCACCCGCGGTGATTTCGCGGGTACGGACGCCGTGCTCGGCCGGGCCGCCCGCCTGTTCGCCGAGCTGGGTGACCCGGTGGGCCGGTCCTGGCTGCGCGGCACCACGGCGTTCGCCCGGTTGCTGGCCGGACGCCTGCACGAGTCGCGCCGGCTGGCCCGGATCTTCCTGCCGTTCGGGGACCGGGTCGGTGAGGGCTGGGCGGTCGGCACGCTCCGGGCGGTCGAGGCGTACGCGGCCGCCGAACTCGGTGACCTGGCCGAGGCGGACGGCGAGGCGCGCCGGGCGTACCGGGACTTCGCCGCGGTCTCCGACGACTGGGGACGCGGACTGGCCCTGGTCGTCCGCGGCGCCATCGCCCGTGGCCTCAACGAGCCCGAGCACGCCGAGGACCTGCTCACCGATGCGCTGGAGTACGCCGACAAGACCGGTCACCCGTTGCTGCTCGGCATGGCCGGCACCCTGCGCGGCTTCGTGGCGCTGCAACGCGGTGACGTGGAGGCGGCCGAGGCGGACGCGCGCCGGGTGATGACCGCGGTCGAGCCGCACAACCCGCTGGCGCCGGCACAGGTCGGGCCGCGGGTGCTGCTCGCCGAGGCGCGGCTGCGGGCCGGTGACGCGGCCACCGCGGTCGGGC
>NZ_JBEZGQ010001672.1:0-1174 GCF_040650095.1 Actinoplanes sp. NPDC048791
GCCGCCGCGGCCAGCGCGGGCCCGTCCACCTCCAGGCCGAGCAGCGCCGCCGCGGTCGTGCCGGCCAGTTCCGTCACCACCGGTACGAGATCAACGGTCTCGCCGTCCGTCAGCGGCTTGAGCCCACGGTCGAGCACCTCCGTCCAGATCGGGCGCAACCGGGCCACCGCGGCCGCTCCCAGCGCGTCGGCCGTGCCCCGCCGGGCCTGCCGATGATCGTCGCCCTGCTGGTCGAACAGCAGGTCACCACCGGTGAGCCGGCCCGCGGCCCCGCCGGTGGTGCCCTCGGCGGTGCGGTCCAGCGGGATCCGGGTCAGCCCGGCCGTGTACGCCTCGGCGTCGTTGATCAGCAGCGTGCCGCCCAGCCGCAGCACCGGCCGCAGCCGTCCCGCGGCGAGCAACGCGAACAGCATCGGATGGCTGCCGAGATAGACCAGCCGGTCCCGGGAACGTGCCCTCATCGCACGTGCACCGCGGCCGGCGCGGGCCGGTATCGCCGGTCCCAGTGCCACAGCAGCGTGCGGCGGGCACCCCAGGCCCGCAGCCGGCGCAGGCTCGACTCGACGACGAGCTGCTCGGCCCGCACCACCCGCGCACTGTGCCGCCGGGCCCGGTTGAGCATCGTCACGTCCTCCGCGCCGTCGACGAGGGCCTCCCGCGGGGTGCCGCCGCAACGCTCGTAGAGCTCCGCGGTGATCGCCACGTTGTGCCCGTGCACCAGCACGAACGGGCACCGGTAGGCCGGGGAGCGGTGCCGCCACCGGCCATACCGGGCGGCCAGCCGGACGACGGCCGGATAGAGGTGCCGCTCGGCGAGACTCGGCCCCTCGTCGCGGCGCGGCACACTGCGCCCGCACACCAGGTCGGCCTCGTCGAGCAGCAGCCGGGCGGTCGCCACCCAGTTCCGGGCCGGCAGGCAGTCGGCGTCGGTGCGCAGCAGCCGGGTCGCACCGCCGGCGATGGCATGCCGGAAACCGGTGTCGGCGGCCGTGCCCGCACCCGGCTCGGGCTCGGGCAGAACCAACACCTCACCGCGATGGGCGGCGGCGATCGCGGCCGTGCCGTCGGTCGAGCCGTTGTCCACCACGACCAGGGTGAAGTCCTGATCGGACTGGGCCGCCAGCGCCGCCAGCAGGCCCGGCAGCAGCGCGGCCTCGTTGTAGGCCGGCACGAT
>NZ_JBEZGQ010001673.1:0-788 GCF_040650095.1 Actinoplanes sp. NPDC048791
GGCGCGCTGCGGCACTACTTCGCCACCCGCGCCGAGCTGCTCGCGTTCGCCTGCGAGCAGGTCATCGACCGGGCGAGCGAGCGCATCCGCGAGCTCGACCCGCCGGGCACGCTGCGCGAGCAGATCGGCGCCGTGCTCGCGCAGACCATGCCGCTGGACGCCGAACGGCACACCGAGGCGTCGATCATGTTCTCGTTCCTGACGCTCGGCCTCGGCGACCCGGCGCTGGCCCGGGTGCAGCGCCTGCACTTCACCGCCATGTACGAGCTCTGCCTGCACCTGGTCCGCCAGCTGGTCACCACCGGGCCGGAGGCGGCCGCCCGCCGGTTGCACGCGGTGGTCGACGGCCTGACGGTGCACGTCCTGGCCGGCCACCTGAGCCCCGAGGTGGCGGGGGCCGAGCTGGACGCCTATCTCGACGAGCTGGCCGGCTGAAGCAGCGCCGACACCGGCAGGCCGCGGATCGACGCGTCCAGGACCCGGGCCGTGTGGGCGAGAGCGATCTCGCCGCCGAGGCGCTGGACCGAGGCCGCGACCTGCATGAGGCAGCCCGGGTTGGCCGTGACCAGCAGCCGGGCCCCGGTGGCGAGCACGTCCTTGGCCTTGCGGTCGCCCAGCTCGGCCGCCGGGCCGGGGTTCAGCACGTTCCAGATGCCGGCCGAGCCGCAGCAGATCTCCGGGTCCGCTATCTCCCGCACCTCGAGCCCGGGGATGCCGTTGAGCAGGGCCCGCGGCTGCGCCCGGACGCCCTGGGCGTGCGCGAGATGGCAGGCGTCGTGGTAGGCCAC
>NZ_JBEZGQ010001673.1:798-1174 GCF_040650095.1 Actinoplanes sp. NPDC048791
GCCACGGTCACGGGCAACGGGTGCCGGCGGGCCACCGGGCCCAGCTCGACCAGCATCTCCGACAGGTCCCGGACCTTCGCCGCGAACGCCGCCGCCCGGTCGGCGTACCGGGGGTCGTCGCGCAGCAGGTCGGCGTACTCCTTCATCGACGAGCCGCAGCCGGCCGCGTTCACCACCACCCGCTCGACGCCGGCCCGCTCGAAACGGTCGATGAGCCGGCGGGCGAAGCCCCGCGCCTCCTCGTCGCGCCCGTTGTGCCCGCTCAACGCCCCGCAGCAGCCCTGCCCCGGCGGCACGACCACGTCGCATCCCTCGGCCGCCAGCACCCGGATCGTCGCCGCGTTCACGTCCGGGAAGAACGCGCCCTGCACGCAGC
>NZ_JBEZGQ010001674.1:0-1173 GCF_040650095.1 Actinoplanes sp. NPDC048791
CGGCGTCGACACCGGGCGCCGCGGCGGCCAGGCGCTGGCGGGCGCTGTCGCTGACGACGATCGTGGTGACCTCCGGGTTCAGATGTTCGCTGCAGGTCACGGTGACCGCGGTGGGCGCCGCGGCGTGCGTCGCGTCCCGGGCGGGGGCCGAGGCGGTCAGTTCGGCGTGCGCCCACGCCGGGCTGCCCGGCAGCAGTACGGCGGCGAATGCGGCGAAGGTGAGCATGAGCTTCCTCATGTGAGCACCCGCTCGCCGATCCAGCCGCCCTCCGCGCAGCCCGGCGGTACGGCGAACACGGCCGAGCCGATCGGGGTGATCCATTCGTTCAACAGGTCCTTGTCCGCGAGGCGTTGCTGGATGGGCAGGAACTGCCGGGCGATGTCGCGCTGGTACGCCGCGAAGATCAGTCCGGCGTCCGGGTGCCCGAGGGCGTTGGGCACCCCGTCGTAGTTGTACGGCCGCCGCAGGATCTTCAGTGCCGGATCGGTGACGTGGGCCCGGGTGACGTGCGAGAAGTCCGGGATCCGGGGCAGCCCGGCGTCGTCGAGGGCGGTGAAGTCGGGCTCGTCGTGCTCCTGGGAGCCGCTCAGCGGTGCGCCCGAGTCCAGGCGCCGGCCGGTCGCGTTCTCCTTGTCGGTGACGGCGAGCAGGTCCCACTTCTCGATCTCGGCGCGGATCCGCCGGACCACCAGGGTGGTCGAGCCGTCGGGGTTCCAGACCGCCGGCTCGATCTCGGCGCCGCGCGGGTTCGCGGTCCCGTCGAGCTGGCCCAGCACGTTGCGCTGGGTGTGCTCGGGCGCCTGCACCCCGGGGCTGCGCCGAAAACCCTGCTGCACCCAGCGCACCGCCGCGAACGGCCGGGCGTCCTTGATGAGCATCCGCTGGGTGTGGGCGACCGTGAGCGGGTCGTCCGCGCAGATCTGCAGCACCAGGTCCCCGCCGGACCAGCGCTTCTCCAGCCGGTCGATCGAGAAGGCCGGCAGGTCCGCGATCGGGGCGCGCAGCCCGGCCGCGCGGTACAGGCCGGGGCCGAAGCCGAAGGTGACCGTCAGCCGGGCCGGCAGCACGGCGAGGGTGGCGTCGGTGTCACCGAGCGCCGCGACGCCCTGGGTGAGCCGGGCCGCGTCATCGCTGAGCAGGCGCAGCATCCGGGCCAGGACGCGCCGGTCGGT
>NZ_JBEZGQ010001675.1:0-1172 GCF_040650095.1 Actinoplanes sp. NPDC048791
GACGGTCACCAAGAAGCCCACGAGCAGCGCCGACACCGAGATCCCCTTCGCCGCCAGCAGGTCGCGCAGCGCGTTGCTCTGCGCCCACTCGGCCGCCTTGGCCGCGCTGTACGCCCCGAACGGGCCCGGGTGCAGCCAGGACAGCACGGACAGCACGTTGAGCACCGCGCCGCCGCCGTTGCGCTCCAGCACCGGCGCGAAGGCCCGGGTGACGGCGAGCGTGCCGAAGTAGTGCGTCTCCATCTCCAGCCGGATCGCGTCGAGGTCGCCCTCCAGCAGGTTCACGCCGAGGCTGGTGCCGGCGTTGTTGACCACCACGGTGGCGTCGTCGGCGATCTTGGCCGCCTGGGCTACCGACTCCGGGTCGGTGATGTCGAGCCGCACCCGGATCACCCCGGGCAGGTCGATGGTCTCGGGGCGCCGGGCCGCCGCGTACACCTTGGCGCCGCGCTGCACGAGCTGGGCGGCGAAGTGCCGGCCGAGGCCGCGGTTGGCCCCGGTGACGAGGGCGACGGAGTTCTCGAGCTGCATGGTGGTTCCTTCCGTTGGTCCGACGAGTTTTAGATTATGGGCATCATCTATTGGCCGCAACGTTAGATGACGAGCGTCATATAAGATGGGTGCCGGAGGTGCGGGATGGCACGGGTGACCCAGGCACAGGCACAGCAGAACAGGGAACGGGTGATCGCCGAGGCGGCGCGGCTCTTCCGCGAGCGCGGCGTCCAGGGGGTCAGCGTCACCGACCTGATGGCCGCGGCCGGGCTCACCCACGGCGGTTTCTACAAGCAGTTCGCGTCCAAGGAGGCGCTGGTCGCGGAGGCCACCGGCCGGGCCTTCGGCGAGCTGGGCGAGCGGCTGACCGCCCTGGACGAGCAGCATCCCGGCGACCACGCGGCCGCCCGGCGGGAGCTGCTGGACTACTACTTCTCCCCCGAGCACCGCGACCACGCCGGTCAGGGCTGCCCGACCACGGCCTTCGGCGGCGACATGGCCCGGGAGGCGCCGGACAGCCCGGCCCGGGAGCCGTACGCCGACGGCGTGCGCGACTTCGCCCGCTGGATGGCCGACGGCGACGACGAGGACCTGGTGGCGATCGCGACGATGGCGGGCGCCCTGATGCTGTCCCGGGCGACGGCCGGCACCGAACTCTCCGACCGCATCCTCACGGCCGC
>NZ_JBEZGQ010001676.1:0-1168 GCF_040650095.1 Actinoplanes sp. NPDC048791
GGGGTGGTGTGGTTCGGTGAGGCGTTGCCGGAAGCGGCCCTGCGGAACGCGGCGGAGGCGGCGGCCACTTGTGACCTGCTGCTGACCATCGGAACCTCCGGGCTGGTGTACCCGGCCGCGGAGATCCCGCACCAAGCGGCCCGGGCCGGGGCCGCCGTGGTCCAGCTCAACCCGATGCCGACGCCGCTGGACCCGATCGCCGCGGTCAGCCTGCGCGGCCCGGCCGCGCAGCTGCTGCCCCGGCTGGTGGACGCGGCCGGCTGATCAGCGGCGTCCTCCGCGATCCTGGTACGGCAACCGCAACCGCCGCGGGTCCGGCGTGGGGCGGCAGTCCGTGCCGTCCGGCGTACTGGTGAAGGTCCACCGTGGTCTCTCCGTGGCGATGGTGGTGACGGCGGTGGTGAACCGGTCCCAGTCGGCCGCGGTGCTGCCGATGCCGGTGCTGGCCCGGACCGCGCCCGGGATCGCGGTCGGCACGCCCCGGGTCAGGTCGTCGCGCAACCGGGCGTCCTGCGCCGCGTCGATGTGCAACAGGGCGGCCATCAGAGGGTGCGCGCAGAAGCAGCCGGGTCTGACGCCGATCGCGAACTCGGCGCTGAGGATCGCGGCGAGCCGGGCGTAGGGCACGTGGCGCAGGGCGAACGGCAGGGCCCAGAGGGTGGTGTCCGGGCCGACGTAACGGACCGCTCCCCCGCCGGCCAGGAACGGTTCCCCGGCGCCGAGCCAGTCCCCCCGGCCGACCAGTGCGCCGGCCCCGAACGGCGCGTACAGCTTGTGCCCGGACAGCGCCAGGTAGTCCACGTCGTCGGTGGCCATGTCGATGCCCCGGTGCGGGCATGGTGCTCGGTGGCGAACGCGAACACCTCCGTGTCCGGCGGCAGCGCAGCAGCGAGCAGGTTGGTCGCGTCGGTGGTGTTGCGGGTGAAGATCACCACGTCGTCGCCGCGCCCGCCGACGAAGCCGCGGACCGCTTCGCGGGAGTCCTTGTAGGCCTCCGTGGTCAGTTGCGACTTGTACCCGGCGCCGCGGTGCACGCTGGAGTACCACGGCAGCACATAGCGCCGCTCGCCCCCGTCGACGAGCGGAACCGTGATCGCCTCCCCGACCAGGGCCGGCCGCTCCGGCTCCCGGTCCAGCACGGCCGCCGCGGGCGGCGGGCCGATCCGCA
>NZ_JBEZGQ010001677.1:0-1166 GCF_040650095.1 Actinoplanes sp. NPDC048791
GGCACCGCGTCGCCGCCGCCGTCGGAGGCGTCACCGCCGGTGGCGGTCGGCTCCGGAGCTTTCGGCCCCTCGGGAGCCGCCGTGCTGGGGGTCGCCCGCGGGGTCGCGTCAGGCTCGGCCGGTACGGCGTTCGGCGCGTCCGGGATGTCGTCGCCGCCGTCGCTGCGCAGCAGGAACTCGCTCTGCGCCACGTTCCAGTTGTCCGCCAGGTAGCTCTTCGGCTTCGGGTTCGTGTTGAAGTAGTCGTCGTGGCCGCAGTCGAGGCGGTCCTCGTGCTTCTTCGGGCAGACCGTACGCAGAGCGGTGTCCGAGCGGTCCTTGTTGCACATCAGGTCGTAGTCGTCGGTGCAGCTGCCGGCGCCGGTGGAGTTCGGCGAGTCCTGCAGCCGGGCGCCGAGCATCTGGGTCACCTCGCGCGCCGCCACCACCGAGCTCCAGCAGCCCGCGTCGACCCGGCCGTACGACGGCCCGCCGTTGTTGCGGTTGCCCAGCCCCGGCCGCTTGTCGGCGACGAAGGTGCCGATGCCGCAGTACACGTTCGTGTCCGCGAAGATCAGGTATTTGCGGTCGGTGCGGTTGTAACCGAGCGTCTGCAGCGCGTCGATGTTGCCGGTGAACGACTCCAGCGCTGCCTCGGGCACCTGGACCTCGGCCACGTCGACCCGGCACTGCGGAGTGGTCACGAAGCGCAGGTGCCGCGAGCCGCCGGTCTCGGCCGCGCTGGCGTCGAAGATCTGGTCGACGCCGGCCGACCAGGTGCGCATCGAGCCGAGGAAGTCGGCGTAGCGGCTCGGGGTGCCGAACTCGTGCAGGTAGAGCACCTGGACCCGCTTGCCGGTGCGCCCGTCGCCCTCGCAGGCCACGTCGTGCGTACCCATGACGAAGTCGGCCTCGCCGGGAGCCGCGTCCGGGATCAGCGCCGGGGCGCCCGGCGACAATGAGGAGCCGCCCTGGTCGCGGACGATCTCGGCGTCCGGGGGCACGGATGCCGCCTCGCGGGCCGGGTCGGCGGGCTCGGGCACCTTGGCCGTCACCGGGGCGACGTCGCGGGTGACCTTCAGGCCGGCCGGGGCCGGGTCGGGGCCGTGGGTGCAGGTCTCCTCGTCGAGCTCGTACACGCCCGCGCAGAGCGAGTCCTTGTCACCCGGCTTGTGCCCGTAGTAGAC
>NZ_JBEZGQ010001678.1:0-1166 GCF_040650095.1 Actinoplanes sp. NPDC048791
GTGCGAGCACGGCGACCGCGCCCGGGACGTCGGCCGGGCTGACCCGGCCGGCCCAGCGGTCCTGGGTGAGCACCAGCGGGCGGGGCTCGCCGAAGCCGCCGGTGGGCGGTTCCAGGACCACCGCGAGGCCGGCCCGGCGACCCTGCGGCACCCGGATGACGTCGCCGACCCGCAGTTTCTCCAGGGAGGACACCGCGGCGGCCCGGCGCTGCGCGGTGCCCTGGCGGGCCAGGGAGCGTTCGCGGTCCGCGATGGCGACGCGGAGGGCGAAGTATTCGTCGAAGTCACCGTGGTGGCAGGCGCCGTCGTTGTCGTACGTCTGCATGGTCTCGATGTTGCGCTGCACCTGCCGGGCCAGCCCGACCACCGACCGGTCCGCCTGGAACTGGGCGAACGACGACTCGAGCAGGTCGCGGGCCTTGTCCGCGCCGACCGAGCCGACCAGGTTGACGGCCATGTTGTACGACGGGCGGAAGCTGGAGCGCAGCGGGTAGGTGCGGGTCGAGGCCAGGCCGGCGACGTGCCGGGGGTCGACCTCGGGGCTCCACAGCACCACGGCGTGGCCCTCGACGTCGATGCCACGGCGCCCGGCCCGCCCGGTGAGCTGGGTGTACTCCCCCGGGGTCAGGTCGACGTGGGCCTCGCCGTTGAACTTGACGAGCCGTTCCAGCACCACGCAGCGGGCCGGCATGTTGATGCCCAGCGCCAGCGTCTCGGTGGCGAAGACCGCCTTGACCAGGCCACGCACGAAGCACTCCTCGACCGCCTCCTTGAAGGCGGGCAGCATGCCGGCGTGATGGGCGGCGACGCCGCGCTCGAGGCCGTCGAGCCACTCCCAGTAGCCGAGGACGGACAGGTCCTCGCTGGGGATGTTGGCCACCTTGGCCTGGGCGATGCGGCGGATCTCGGCGCGCTCGTCGGCGCCGGTGAGCCGCAGGCCGCCGGACAGGCACTGCTGCACGGCCGCGTCGCAGCCGGCCCGGCTGAATATGAACAGGATGGCCGGCAGCAGGTCGGCCCGGTCGAGCCGGTCGACGACCTCGGCGCGCGGTGGTGGCTGCCAGCGCCGGGGGCGTCCGCCGCGGCCCAGCCCGCCCGGCCCCGCCGTACCGGCGGTGGGCACGGGCCGGCGCAGCAAAACGCGGGTGTAGCGCAGCAGCTCCGGG
>NZ_JBEZGQ010001679.1:0-1166 GCF_040650095.1 Actinoplanes sp. NPDC048791
GGTACTGCGCCAGGAGTGACAGAGACCAGGGAGCCGAGCGCAGCGATGAGTCCAGCCGACAAGCGGGTAGGCCGCCGGCGCGCGGTCCGGCCCGCCCGTCCGGGCGTGCTGCCGCTGGCCCTGGCGTTGCTGGCGGTGGCCTGGGTGCTGGGGTGGCTGGTGACGCACCGCGGGGGCACTGTGATGCCCGGGTACGCCGGGGGACCGGTGGCCATGGTGGCCGCGTTCCTGGCCTGCCGGCGGATCGGCTCGATGATCGTGGTGCCGCGGCCGATCCGGGGCTTCTGGCGGCTCTTCTCGCACTCGGCGATCTGCCTGGGGATCGGCTCGGTGGGTGCGTTCGCGTTCGCCAACAACGATCCCGGGCTGTCGCCGTACATGGCCGTGCCGACGATGCTCGGTGTCGTCATGGTGGTGCTGGCCTTCCTGCGGCTGCCGACGGAGCAGCGGTCGGTGCTGCGCTGGGCCCAGCTCGTGCTCGACGGTGCGACCGTCGCGGTGGCCGGTGCGCTGATCTACTGGTACGTCGTCCTCGACCTCGCCACCGCGGCGACCTCGACGCTGACCCAGAACGGCGCCGCCGTCACCGGGGTCGGTTCGCTGATCGCCCTGGTCGTGATCGGCCGCGCGGCGATGAGCCCGGCCAGCGCCGTCGACTCGGTGTCGCTGCGCATCCTGACTGTCGCGCCGCTGGTCGCCGTGGCCACCACGGTGCTGCTCATCGCCGGCGGGGACACCGGACGGCTGATCATCTCGGTGCTGGGCGTACCGCTGGTCGGCGCGGCGATGGCGCTGGCCGCGTACCGTCAGGAAGTTGTCCTGCGCCGCCCCGCGGCGTCCCCCGCCGCACCGTCGGCGCGCAGCATCTACAACGCGCTTCCGCTGGTCGCGGTCATCGCGACCGCCGCCCTGGTGATCACCGTCTCCGCCCGCCAGCTCGGCTGGCACCAGCGCGTCGAGATCATCGGCCCCGTGCTCATCGCCGCCTTCGTGGTGGCCCGGCAGCTGCTCGGGCTGCGGGCCAACGCCCGGATGCTGGCCGGCATCCGCCGGCAGCAGGCGGAGCTCGAGCACCTGGCCATGCACGACCCGTTGACCGGCCTGGCCAACCGCGCCCGCTTCGGCACCGTCCGCGCCGAGCGCCTGGACGCGCACCGCAGCGCCAG
>NZ_JBEZGQ010001680.1:0-1163 GCF_040650095.1 Actinoplanes sp. NPDC048791
CGGGCCCAGCCGGTGCAGGATGTGCCGCGGGTCCTCCAGCGGGTCGGCCACCGAGGTACGCCGCATCGCGATGTAGTCCGCGACGGTGGTCATCAGCTCGTCCCGCAGCTCGGGGGCGAGGTCCTCGCTCTCGCCCCAGAGCGCGGCCAGGTAGTCCAGGACGAGGACGTCCGTGTGCGCCAGCGGCGTGGTGTCGTAGTGGTGCGGTACGGACGTCATCCGGATCCCCCTGAGCAGAGTGCGACAGTGCAGTCAGCATCGCGGCGGCCCACCCCGGCGCACATCTGGCCGGGGACTGATCCCCTGGCCGGCTCTCTGTCTTTCGGCCGATCCGGTCCCGCCGTGGTGCTCAGGGCCGGTCCGGGGCGATAGTCCGTTTCGCGGATGGCCCGCGGGCCGTTCGTACGGCAGCCTGGTCCGGTGGCACACGGCGATCTTGCGAGCAATCCCGGTCAGCCCGGTTTTGCTACATCCGAGCCGTTCAGCGCCGATGCTTTCAGCATGGCCGAGGACACCCGCGCACCCGCACGCTACGTGTGGATCACCGCTGCCCTCGCCGTCGCCAGCTGGCTGTGGTACCTGCTGTTCAGCACCGTCGGCGCCGGGCACGTCGCCATCGCCTACCTGGCGGTGCCGCTGGGTGGTGTCTTCGCGGTGATCGGGCTGTTCCAGCTCTGGCGCACCGTACGCGGCGACCGCACAGCCAGCCGCTTCTGGCTCACCCTGCTCATCGCCGCCTCGTTCATGACCGCCGGTTACGTGCTGATGGCCGTCAACGCCGCCCTGTACTCGGTCGGCGACATGCCGCCGGACATGACGCTGTCCGCCGCCGGCTGTGTCGGGCTGGGCTTCGCGCTGGCCATGTGGGCCGTCGCCCGGGTGCCGGTGGGCGCGATGGATCCGGCCGAGCGCTGGCGCATGCACCTGGACCGGCTCGTCGCCTTCCTGGGCTGCGCGACGGTGCTGTGGCACTTCGGGCTCGCCCCCATGCTGACGGCCACCGAGCGCTGGGCGCCGCAGACTCTGTCGCTGGTGGGGCTGGCGTTCCTGCTGACCGTCGGCGGCATCACCAAGGTGTCGTACCTCGGTGACGGCCCGGTCGACCGGACGGCGATGCGGCTGGTCGCGGCCATGGGCCTGACCGCCGCCGGGGTGGCCGTGCT
>NZ_JBEZGQ010001681.1:0-1162 GCF_040650095.1 Actinoplanes sp. NPDC048791
CCGGCCCGGCCGGGCTCGCCGCCGCCCAGCAGCTGGCCCGGGCCGGTCACGCCGTCACCGTCTACGAGCGCGACGACAAGATCGGCGGGCTGCTGCGGTACGGCATCCCCGACTTCAAGCTGGAGAAGGAGCGCATCGACGAGCGGCTGGCGCAGATGGCCGCCGAGGGTGTGGTCTTCGAGACCGGCGTCAACGTGGGCGTCGACATCACCGCCGACGACCTGCGGGAACGCTTCGACGCGGTGCTGCTGACCTGCGGCGCCCTGGCCGGCCGGGACGCCACCGACACCCCGGGACGCCACCTCGGCGGCGTCCACCTGGCCATGGAGCACCTCGTCCCGGCCAACCGGGTGGTGGCCGGCCAGCAGGAGAGCACGCCGATCGACGCCGCGGGCAAGCACGTGGTGATCATCGGTGGCGGCGACACCGGCGCCGACTGCCTCGGCGTCGCCCACCGGCAGGGCGCGGCGGGCGTGATCCAGCTCGACCAGTACCCGCTGCCCCCGGAGACCCGGCTCGGCGAACTGCACCCGTGGCCGACCTGGCCGGTCATCCTGCGCAACTACCCGGCCCACGAGGAGGGCGGCGAACGCATCTTCGGCGTCGCGGTCCAGGAGTTCGTCGACGACGGTACGGGCAACGTGACCTCGGTACGGGTCGCGGACGTGGTCGTGGAACGGGTCGACGGGCGCCGTACCGTCACGGTCCAGGAGGGCTCCCAGCGTGACCTGCCCGCCCAGCTGGTGCTGCTCGCGATCGGCTTCGAGGGCACCGAGCAGCAGCCGCTGCTGGAGCAGTTCGGGGTGATCCGCAACGGCCGCGGCGCGGTCGACGCCGGTGACGACTGGCAGACCGGCGTGCCGGGTGTCTTCGTCGCGGGTGACATGCACCGCGGCGCCTCGCTGATCGTCTGGGCCATCGCCGAGGGCCGGGCGGCCGCCGCGGCGATCCACACCTACCTGGGCGGCTTCGGCGAACTGCCGGCCCCGGTACGCCCGTCGTCGCAGCCGCTGGCCGCGGTGCGCTGATCCACGAGTCGGTGACGGGGCGGGGGGTCCGCCCCCGGATCCACTACGCTCCCCCCCGGGGGCCACGTCTTCACCCGGCTCGCCCGGCCCGGGCTGGTGGTGTTGCCGCACTGGCCGGAACGCGACGTACGGCT
>NZ_JBEZGQ010001682.1:0-1161 GCF_040650095.1 Actinoplanes sp. NPDC048791
CCCGTCTGGCCGGGCAGCTCGGCTCCGACGGCGTCGCGTGTGCCGTGGCCGCGTTCGGCGGCACGCCCGCGATCCTGGTCCGCGGCGCCGCGGCCGCCGAAACCGACAGCGGGCACGGTCGCGTCCACATGCACGGACCGGCACTGACCCACCGGACCATCGAAGGTCCACTGCGGACGGTACGGCTCAGTCTGCCGGGCAGCGGCGCGCCGGATCCGCGGACCGCCCTCGACGCCGGCGTGGTCAGCGGTGCGGGGCTGGTCGCCCAGCTCGGCGCCCCGTCGCCGCCGGCTCGCCGATTCGACCGGGCGGCACCCTTCGAGGCGGTCATCGTGCTGCCCGGGTATGCCCCAGCGCCCAGCCAGCCGCCCCGGCCGCCCGGCGACGAGGCCGCGACGCACCACCTCATCGAGGGGGTGTACTGCCGTGACGACCACTTCAACGATCCGGATCAGCGGTACTGCCAGATCTGCGGCATCTCGATGGCCCAGCTGACCCAGGTGACCCGGCTCGGGCCCCGCCCGCCGCTGGGTGTGCTGTTGCTCGACGACGGCAGCACCCTGCGCCTGGACATCGACTACGTGGTGGGTCGCGAACCCGACGCCGACCCGGACGTCGTCGCGGCCCGGGCCAGGCCACTGCGGATCTCCGGCCCGGTCAGCGGGGTCTCCCGCCGGCATGTCCGCGTACGGCTGGCGGGCTGGCGGGTCGAGCTGGTGGACCTGCACTCGGCGAACGGCACCTTCGTGCACCGCCCCGGCACGGCCGAGCCGGCACAGCTCACCCCCGGCGTACCCGTGGTGATCACGCCGGGGGCCCGCATCGACGTGGGCCGGCGCTGGTTCCGCTACGAGTCGCACCGCAATCCGTAGACGTGAAGGGACCAGATCAGGTGCAGGGCATCGCCGACTACGACTTCATCCGTCCCCTGGGATCGGGCAACCACGGGCACTTCTTCCTGGCCCGGCGCCCCCGCCGGCTGCCGCTCGACATCGAGTTCGTCGCCGTCAAGGTGCTGCACGCGGAGTCGACCGAGGTGGCGTTCCGCCGGGCCACCCGGGAGCTGGCCGCATTCGCCGCGGTCCGCTCGCCCTACCTGGTCATCCCGATCGACGCGGGGCAGCAGGACGGTGCCTTCTTCTACTCGATGGAGTATCTGCC
>NZ_JBEZGQ010001683.1:0-1159 GCF_040650095.1 Actinoplanes sp. NPDC048791
GTGCGCGCCGCCGCCGCCCGGCTGAACTCGCCCGGGCCGACCACGGTGATGTCCAGATCCGGGTGCAGCCGGCGCAGGGCCGCCGTCACCAGCAGGCCGATGGTCCCCGGGCCGATGACCACGGCGCGGTCACCGCGGCGCTGCCACTGCAGCGCCGCGTGCAGGGCGACGGCCGCCGGCTCGGCGAGGACCGCACGGTACGACGGCAGCGCCCCGACCCGGTGCAGCTGACTCTCGTGGGCGGCGACGTACTCGCCCCAGCCCCCGCCCAGCGCCGCGTCGAAGCCCTGAGTGGGCGACCGGCAGCCGGACACCCCGGGCTCGTCGAAGCGCTCACAGACATACGGGAAGCCCTCCCGGCACGACCGGCACAGCGGGAAACCGCGGTGCACGCAGGACAGCACCGAGTCGACGACGACCCGGTCACCCGCGGACACCGACGTCACACCCGGCCCGGCCGACTCGACCACGGCGACGATCTCGTGCCCCAGGATCTGCCGCCGCGCGGTGTAGTACGCGCTGAGCACCAGCGACGACTTGGCGTGGGCGACGGCCGTGTCGCTGCCGCAGATGCCGGACAGCTCCGGACGCAGCAGCACCCAGCCGGGTGCGCGGGGCAGCACCGGCACCGGTACATCCTCACGCAGGACGAGCAGGCCGGCCGCGCCCCAGCCGGCGTCACCGCCGAGGCCCCCAGGCAGCGCCCGGGCGGCCGCGGTGGCCAGGTACCGGGGGATCGACAGGTCCGCCAGAACGGCTCGCATGATGCTCCTTCCAGCCGCGACGCCCGCCGCGCCCGGTCTCAACCCGGTGTGGTGACCCGGGCGACGATGTCCGCGGTGGCGGCGAGCACGACGCCGATCCCGGCGAGCTCCCGGAAGCTCTGCTCGGTGGCCTGGGAGATGGCGTCGGTGGCCAGCACGACCCGGTAGTCCCGCTCACTGGCCTCGATCATGCTGGCCCGCGGGCAGTTGGGCAGGTTGCAGCCGGCGAAGACCACCGTGTCGACACCCCGCTCGCGCAGCAGCTCGTCGAGCGCGGTGCGGTAGAAAGCGCCCCAGCGTGGCTTGAACAGGGCGTACTCGTCAGGGCCGAGCTCCTGCGGCCGCCCGTCGAGCAACAGCTTGTCGTCGAGGTCGGGCCCTTCGCCGGGCAGCAG
>NZ_JBEZGQ010001684.1:0-1155 GCF_040650095.1 Actinoplanes sp. NPDC048791
GCGATCAGCGGATTGGCGCTCAGCGCGGCGGCGAGCCAGCCGAGGCGCTGGTTCCCGGCGCCCGGCCCGGCGCTCAGCGGCAGGGTGATCGCCGGCGCGTCCGGATGCAGCGGCGCCGCCGCGAGCGTCAGGTACGCCGCCATCATCACCCCGGTGCTCCACACGGTGCCCGAGCCGGAGGTCAGCGTGCCGGTGGCCGTGGCGGCCAGCGTCAGAACCCCGGTGACCAGCAGATATCCCAGGGTTCCGCGGCCCGGCTTGGCCATCATGCCGATCCGCAGCACGCAGCCGATGACGCCGCACAGCACCAGCAGATCGGCCAGCAGCAGCACCTCACCGAAGGGCTGGGCCGCCGCAGGCAGGCGCGGCTGAATGACCCACTCCCAGACCGGCCCGCCGGCGCACAGCCCGAACAGGGTGGCGTCGATGATGCCGCCCGGATCCGCGCTGGCCCGCCGGCGTACGGCCGCGGCCACGCCGACCAGGAAGAACAGGTGGGCGGTGGACTGGGTCAGGTCGAGTGCCGAACCCTGGGCCCGGCCCAGGTGCGGCTCGTTGACCCAGCCGGGGAAGAGCAGCTGACCGGCGAAGAGCAGGACCAGGCCGACGACGGCGAGCAGCCAGGGCCGGCGGTCCGGCAGGTGCCCGCTGGCCAGCGCCGCCAGGAGGGTGAGGATCGGCAGCACCGAGACGAGGGTGTAGACCACCGGGCGTCCGTCCGGCCCGGCCAGGGCGTACGCCACGCCGGCGCCCAGCACGGCGGCCGCGGTCGCGGCGTGCACGGGCCAAGCCGGTGCTGTGGCTCGCGGCCAGCGCATCGGCAGGTCCCCCTTCTCGACGTGTCGCCACCCTGATCGGTCTCGCGCATGCGGATCTGAGCAGAACATGTGCGCGGGGGTCAGCGATACCCTTCGCGGGCCGATCCGGACGAAGAACCCAGTCAGGCCCACCTTCGGCCGAATCGGCGTCGGTTTCGCGTCGCTTGCTGTCGCCGTCCGGCGGGATGCGCGAGGCTGCCGGTATGGCTGATCCTCTGCTGGACCGCGACGCGGCGTCCGGGGCGCTCGCCCAGGTGTCCGCGGCCGCCGGGCCCTACCTCGACTCCCTGGCCGAACGACCGGTGCACGACCCCGCCGCCGCGAAACTGCTCGCCGG
>NZ_JBEZGQ010001685.1:0-323 GCF_040650095.1 Actinoplanes sp. NPDC048791
GGCTGCCGCGGCCCGCGCCGTGGCTGTGCTGGAGCCGCTGACGCCCGGCCACGAGCTCGCCATGGCGTACAGCAATCAGGCTCAGCTGGACATGCTCGCCGGCCTGCGGGAGGCGGCGTTGCGCCGGGCCGGGCAGGCACTCGACCTGGCCCGGCGGCTGGACGACCGGGAGACGGTGACGCACGCCCTGACCACCATCGGATCGGCTCGGTTGCAAGCGGACGACCTCGGCGGGCGGGCCCAGCTCGAGGAGGCCTTCCGGGTGGCCTGCGACGCCGGCCTGCCCGACCACGCGGCCCGGGCGGTCTGGACCATGTCCACGA
>NZ_JBEZGQ010001685.1:333-1155 GCF_040650095.1 Actinoplanes sp. NPDC048791
GAACGCGAACGCCTGGGCCAGTGCGTACCCGAGGTAGAACCGGTCCGCGAAGAGTGTGCGGGCCGTACGGGCCGTGTCGGCCAGACCGCCGGCCTGCGACGCCGGCCTGCCCGACCACGCGGCCCGGGCGGTCGGGAACCTGGCCACGATCGGCAGCGAGGTGCGCCACCACCGGCACGTCCGCGCCGACCTGGACCGGGCGCTCGAGTTCGTCCGGGAGCAGGAGCTGACCGGCTGGGTGCAACACCTGCTGGGACACCGTGCCCGGCTGCGGATGGACGAGGGCGACTGGAACGCCGCGGAGCGGGACGCCCGGGAGGCGTTGTCCGTACAGGTCTCCGGCGGTGCCCGGGCGGTGGACGCCCTGGTGCCACTGGGCCTGATGCAGGCCCGTCGCGGCGAGAACGGTGCGGAGGCCACGCTTCAGGAGGCCACGGAACGGGCGTTCGCGACCAGTGAGTTGCAATGGATCGCCCCGGCGGCCGCGGCCCGGGCAGAGTACGCGTGGCTGCACGGGGATGACGCCGGCGCCGCAGCGGAAGCCGGCCGCGTCCTGGACCAGGCCCTGGCGGAGGAGCACCCGTGGTTCGGCGGGGAGCTGGCTTTCTGGTCGCGCGTGGCCGGCGTACCGGTGCCTCTGCCCTCGGTGATGGCGCAGCCGCACCGGCTGTTCCTGGCCGGGGACTGGCGGGCCGCGGCGGAAGCCTGGCGGGACATCGGCTGGTCCTACCATCGGGCGCTGGCGCTGGCGCACAGCGGCCAGGACGAGGCCCAGCTGGCGGCGCTCGCGCTGCTCGACGCGCTGGGCGCCCGGCAGACCGC
>NZ_JBEZGQ010001686.1:0-1153 GCF_040650095.1 Actinoplanes sp. NPDC048791
CCGACCTGGACGGCACCGCGCTGGGCACCCGGGCAGCGGCGAAGGCCCGCGCCGGCGGCCGCCCGATCGAGCTGCCCCCGGGCCGCTACGAGGTGGTCCTTGAGCCGACCGCGGTCGCCGACATCCTCGACAACCTGGCCACCTTCGGCTTCAACGGCAAGTCGTTCGCGCAGCACCAGTCCTTCGCGGAGCTGGGCGTCCAGCAGTTCGACCGGGCGGTGACCATCCTCGACGAGCCGCTGGGCGCGACCCTGCCGTTCGACCAGGAAGGCACGCCGCGCGACACCCTGATCCTGGTCGACGCGGGCACCACCACGGCGGTCAGCCACGACCGCACCTCAGCGGCCGAAGCCGGCTCGACCTCCACCGGCCACGCCGGTGCGGCATCCCGCTCCTGGGGCCCGATCGCCTCCAACCTCCGCCTGGCCTCCGGGCCGGGCGGTGACGCCTCGTCCCCGGAGACCGGCGAAGGCCCGACGGCAGCATCGGCCCGCGCCCTGGTCAGCGGCATGCGGCGGGGTCTGCTGATCACCGACTTCTGGTACACCCGGGTGCTGGACCAGAAGAGCCTGGTCATCACCGGCCTGACCCGCAACGGCGTCTGGCTGGTCGAGGACGGCGAGGTGACGGCGGCGGTGGGGAACATGCGGTTCACGCAGTCCTATCCGCAGGCTCTGGGGCCGGGAGCGGTGCTGGGGGTGGGGGCCGAGGGGGTGTCGCTGCCGGATCGGTGGTCCGGGGTTCGTTACACGGCACCAGCCCTGCACCTCCAGTCCTGGAACCTGACCGGCAACGCCTCCGGCTGACCCGCCGACGCGGTTCCTGGCGCCGGGTTGACCTGACCGCCGCCGCCAGCGCCCGCAGCGAGACGCCACGCCGCAAGGTTGTGCCGTCTCGCTCGCGAGTGGACCCGCCTCCGGAAGCTCTACCGGCTCAGCGCCGCTGGAGACCCGCCGGGCCGCCCGGCCACGGTCGCCGCGTCGGTCGAGGCCGAAGACCCGCCGGGCTACCCGGCCACGGTCGCCGCATCGGTCGAGGCCGAAGACCCGCCGGGCTACCCGGCCACGGTCGCCGCATCGGTCGAGGCCGAAGACCCGCCGAGCTGCCCGCCCGCGGTGGGCGCGTCGGTCGAGGCCGGAGACCTGCCTGGCGG
>NZ_JBEZGQ010001687.1:0-1152 GCF_040650095.1 Actinoplanes sp. NPDC048791
GCCGACCGTGTGGCCGACCAGCTCGCGCAGACTCCAGTCGCCGGTGCCGGGGCCGTCCCAGCGGTCGGCCGGCAGCCGGGACACGAGGTCGGCGAAGGAGACGGCGGCGGCCCGGTAGTTGCGGCGATAGTCCATGGCCCTCACTCAGTCGTGGCGGGCAGGCCGAAGACGTGACTGAGGCCGGTCACCTGGATGGCCTTGCGGACCGGTTGCGACGGGTTGGTCAGGGTCAGCGACACCCCGTTGCTGGCCGCGGTGTTGCGCGCGCTCACCAGCGCCCCGAGCGCGTACGAGTCGATGAAGGTGACCTCGCTGACGTCCACGTTCAGATACCGGCACTCGCCGCTCGCGGCGGCGGCCGCCAGGCTGTCGCGGACCGCGTCCGCGCGGTCCAGGTCCATCTCCCCGGCGAGGACGGCGACCACCAGACCATCGGCGTCCACCTGCTGATACGTGACCACGGCGTCGTTCGGCATTCACCACACGATAGTCGCCGCCCCAAGATTGTCGATCCGAGGACCGCCCGTTCGTGTAACCGGTGCAGGCCCGCGCACGGCGGGCCCTCAGGAAGGAGAACACCGTGGGCGAGATCGTGGTCGTGGAGCAGCTGAGCCTGGACGGCGTCATGCAGGCACCGGGCAGTCCCGACGAGGACACCAGGGGCGATTTCCGGTACGGCGGCTGGGCCCGTCCCTACGCCGATCACGTCGCGGCCGCCACCATGGGCAAGGGGATGGGTGAGGACGGCGCGATGCTGTTCGGGCGGCGGACCTACGTCAACTTCCACGGGTTCTGGGCCCGGCAGACCGACGGCAACCCGTACACCGAGGTGCTCAACCGCAAGACCAAGTACGTGGTCTCGCGCACTCTGACCGAGCCGCTGCCGTGGCAGAACTCGGTGCTGGTCACGGGCGAGGCCGCCGACGCCGTGGCCAAGCTCAAGGCCGAGGTCGACGGGGCCCTGGTGGTGCTGGGCAGCGGCCTGCTCGTCCGGGCACTGGCCGCCGCCGGGCTCGTCGACGAGTACGTGCTGTCGATCCACCCGCTCGCGTTGGGCGCCGGGACGAAGCTGTTCGGCGAGGGGGCCGCGGCGCACCGGGCGATGACCCTGGCCGACACCGTGACCACCACCACCGGGGTGATCATCGGCCG
>NZ_JBEZGQ010001688.1:0-1151 GCF_040650095.1 Actinoplanes sp. NPDC048791
GGACCGGCGGCACGGCGCTTGCTTGGGGGTAGGAGCCGTGCCGCCGGGCGGAACTACGCCGCGGACGCGGCGGCAACGGGACGGCCGTCCGCGGCGGCGGACAGCTCGCGAGCGATGACGGTCGCGCGTTCGGTGGAGATCGCCAGCCCGCGGGCACGGACACCGGCGGCGAGGGCGTCACGGGTGATCCGGCGCCCCGCGGCGCTGAGTTCGTCCGCGACCGTCCGGGCGGCAGACAGCACCGGGTCGGCGTCATCCGGGCCGTCCGGCACCGCGGACGAAACCTTATTCGGTGTAGGCGCGGCGGTGGTGGTGAGCTGGGCGGACGGTTCGTCCGCGCGGTGGACGATCGCCGGACGGTTGCCATTGGCGAGAGCCCATCGGCGGCGCGCGGCGGCGAACTGTGACAGCGGAATCGCGGGTGCGAGCTGCCACGGCAATGCCGGTTCGTCCGCGTCGTCCGCCGGTCCGTCCGGCTGCTCCGCGACCGGGACGGTGGCGGCCACCACGGCCGACGAGGCGGCCGGGACCGGCTCGGGTGCCAGGGTGCGGATGCGGGTGGCGAGTTCCATGAGGCAGATCGAGGCGACCACGATCAGCCCGTCCACCGAGACCGGCAGCAGGTAGGGCGACGCGCCGGTCTCGCCGTAGCGGGCGGCCACGCCGGCCATGTGCCAGTACGACACCCACGCCGCGATACCCGCGATCAGTGCCGCAGCCAGCATCCGTCCGAACGCCAACGCCCGCGTGTCGACCGGGATCCGCGAGATCAGTTCCACGGTCAGCAGCAGCGCGACCGGCGGCCAGGCCGCGATCGCTTGCGAGATCGGATTGTCGACCGCGTGCAGCACGTTGGCGATGGTCGAAACCACCACACCCAACGCCAGGGTTGCGCGGACACCCCAGCGGACTCTCTTGAGCTGAGTCAACGTCACGACGTCACCGTCCGCACGCCGAGCTCGTCCGCGGTCTGCGGATCGGCGCGTCGGCTCTTTCGGATGCTCACGCGGTCTCCTTCACAGGGTCTGAGCAGGTCAGGCACTCACCGAGCGAGCGCGGGATGTAGTAGGGCCGCACCTGGCGGCAGGTCGGGCAGGTGCGCCGGGCCACCAGCGCCGCGGCGACCGCGCGCAGCTGCGCGGCGGTGGCGG
>NZ_JBEZGQ010001689.1:0-1148 GCF_040650095.1 Actinoplanes sp. NPDC048791
GCCGCGACGACGCCGTGCCTGCCGAGCGCGCCGAGCCCCACGTGCCTGGTCTGGACCGGCAAAGTCGTACGCGTCAACGACGGCGACACCCTGTCGGTGGACGTGGCCGGCGACGGCACCACCGCACCGCGCTCGATCCGCCTCATCAACGCGCAGGCGATGGAACAGACCGTCTACTCCTCCGTGGTGCAGCGCCGCCGCGGTGAGTGCCACAGCCTCGCCGCCACCGCCCGCCTGGAGCAGCTGGTGAAGGCCGGCGGGGGAGTGGTCCGCCTGACCGCCCAGCAGGCGTCCAGCAGCAGCCGGTCCCGCCCGCTGCGCAGCGTCGCCGTACGGATCAACGGCAGCTGGCACGACGTCGGCCTGGACCTGATGCGCCGCGGACTGGCGCTGTGGCAGCCGTTCGGCGCCGAGTGGGCCTGGAACTCGCGCTACCGGCTGGCCCAGGCCCAGGCGGCCCGCGACGGCGTCAACCTCTTCGACACCGACGCGTGCGGGAGCGGACCGGCCCAGACCAGCCCGCTCAGCGTGGTGGTCAACTACGACGCCGACGGCGCCGACGACCGCAACCTCAACGGCGAATGGGTCCGGGTGGAGAACGGGTCGGCCGCGCCGGTCCCGGTCGCGGGCTGGTGGGTGCGCGACTCGGCCCTGCGCCGCTACACCTTCCCGGCGGGCACGGTCCTGCCCGCGCGGGGCGCGGTCTACGTCCACGTCGGATCCGGTACGCCCACAGCGACGCACAAGTACTGGGGCCAGACCGCCCCCGTCTTCGACAACCCGACCTTCGACCAGCAGGCCCACGGCGACGGCGCCTACCTCTTCGACCCGCGCGGCGACCTGCGGGCGTGGATGCAGTACCCGTGCGTGCTGTCCTGCCCCGCGACACCGACCCGCCGCTGACCGCCCGGCCGCCCGGCCCGCTCGCCCTTCCGGGCCGCTCGGTCTGCCGGGCCGCTCGGTCTGCCGGGCCGCTGGTCAGCGGCGTTCGAAGAGGACCAGGTTGGCCTTGGTGGCGCGCCAGACGCCCGCCGCCTTGTATCGGCTGGTGAGCACCGGACCGAGAGGGCCGGCGCCCGACAGCGGAGCCTCGGCGGTCAGTTGCCGGCCGGCCGGTTGCCAGCGGAACAGCCACACCCGCCGCGCCG
>NZ_JBEZGQ010001690.1:0-1144 GCF_040650095.1 Actinoplanes sp. NPDC048791
CCGACCCAGACCACCCCGACCCAGACCACCCCGACCCAGACCACCCCGGCCCAGCCCGCGCCGGTCGACCCGCCCAAGGGTGACTGCGTCACCGGCGCCAAGCTCGTGCCGAGCTGCGGCGTGCTGTGGGGTGCCGCCGCCGGTGGCTTCACCGACGCGCCGCGTGACGAGGCGCTCAAGGACTGGGAGAAGCTCAGCGGCCGCACCGCGAGCATCTTCCACGCGTACCACAAGGGTGACGAGCCGTTTCCGACCAAGTCCGAGATGGCCATGGCCCGCGACGCCGCCAAGCCGCGCGTGCTGCTGCTGAACTGGAAGATCGCGTACGGCTCCAACTGGGCCAAGGTCGCCAAGGGCGAGCAGGACGCGCGCATCGACCGTTTCGCCGCCCGGATCAAGTCGAGCTTCCCGGAGAAGTTCTTCCTCGTGCTCAACCACGAGCCGGAGAACGACGTCGTGGCCAAGGCCGGCTCCGGCTGGGAGGCCAAGGATTTCGCCGCCATGTACCGCCACACGATCCTGCGCCTGCGGGCCAAGGGTGTCACCAACGCGATCAACGTCATGGCCTACATGGGCAACGAGAAGTGGATGGCGCAGTCGTGGTGGAAGGACCTCTACCCGGGTGACGACGTCGTCGACTGGATGGGCCTCGACTCGTACGTGAGCGCCGAGAAGGGCTACTACCACTTCGGCCTGTTCGGTGACCTGCTCGACCGCAAGCCCGCCAACGGTGGCCTCGGCTGGTACGACTGGGCCGCCACCAAGCACGCGAGCAAGCCGATCATGGTTGCCGAGTGGGGCGTCTACCACCGCGTCGGCAAGGTCACCGACAAGGCCGCCGGTTTCCGCAGCGTCCTGCCGGAGCTCAAGAAGCGCCCGGGTATCAAGGCGATCGTCTACTTCGACACCAAGCGCGACGACCAGGGCGACCGCGACATCAGCATCGACAGCACCAAGACGGCCCTGGCCGCGTTCCGTACCCTGGCCGCGGACAAGATCTTCGACGTGAAGCTGCGCTGAGCGTCGTCCACTGTGCTCACGAGCCGCCCGGCGGGCCTGCCGGGCGGCTCGTGCCATGTCAGCTTCCGGCGACGGCCATCGTGCCCTTGCCGCTGCGCTTCGCCTCGTACATCGCCGAGTCGGC
>NZ_JBEZGQ010001691.1:0-1143 GCF_040650095.1 Actinoplanes sp. NPDC048791
GCGGCGGGAACGGCGCTGGGTGCTGCCCGTGCTCGCGGCGGCGGCCGCTGCAGTGCTCGCCATCGCCGGCACGGTCACGGTGCAGCGCTTCACCGACCGTCCGGCACCGCCGAGGGTGACGGCGAAGGCGAGCCTGGCCCGGCTCGGCGGTGCGCCGGTGGCGGCCGGGGGAGCGGCGGAGGTCATCGGTGGCAGCAAGCTGCGCCTGGACGTGCGCAACCTGCCGCTGACGACCGGCTACTACGAGGTGTGGCTCATCGACCCGGACGACACCACGAGGATGATGGCGATGGGCAACCTGTCCAGTGCCGCGCTCTCGGGTGCCGCCGACGTGGTGCTGCCGCTGCCCCCGGGTGCGGACCTCAACCGCTACCGGCTGGTGGACGTGTCCGCGGAGGCGTACGACGGTGACGCCGCGCATTCGGGCAAGAGTCTGCTGCGGGGCACGCTCACGAACTGAGCACAGGGCGGTGCCGGGGCATCAGCGCGAGCTGACTGTCCCGGCACCGCTTCGTCGTTTCCGCCAGCTCCGGCCGGGCGGCGTCAGCCCGGTCGAGCAGCTGGGTGATCGTGGTCAGGGTCGGTGGCCCGCCGGTGGCCAGTAGTTCGCCGGCCTGCTGACGGTGTGCCTCGTCCAGGCCGGGACGCAGCAGGCGGCGCAGCTCCGGGCGAGCGGCCAGGGCGTGCACGGCGGGCAGCGTGACGAGCCCGGCGGCGAAGGGCGAGCCTGGATCGTGGACGTCGTCGAGCAGGTGCAACGCGGTGCCGTACGCGACGCCGTACTCCTGGAGACCGTCCTCGGGTGAGGCGGTGACGATCGCACCGAGCCGGCCGGCCGTGGCCAGCAGAGTGCCGGTCTTCAGCTCGGCGATGCGCAATGCCGTCGGCGCGTCCAAGTCGGGATGGAAGCGGTTGTCGGCCTCGAGGGCCAGTCCGGTGCAGCGTTCGGTCAGGGCGTCACCGAGCAGCGTGCCGGCGCCGGCGGTGGCACCGAGCCGGTGGGCCAGCCCGATCAGCAGGTCACCCGCGAGCAGGGCGACGGTGGTGCCTTCCTTGGCGTTGACGGTGGGCACGCCGCGGCGTACCGGGGCCTCGTGCAGCAGGTCCTCGTGCACGAGCGTGGCCAGGTGCAGCAGCTCGACG
>NZ_JBEZGQ010001692.1:0-1142 GCF_040650095.1 Actinoplanes sp. NPDC048791
GGGGCGGGCGCGGGGGGGGCGCCCGCGCCCCCCCCCCCCCGCCACGAGGTGCGGTGAAAGGAGAGGGACGGACGTCAGCCGGTACGGCAGCCGATCGTCGGCCACGTCCAGTTGCCGTTGGCCATGATCGTCACCCCGAAGTTGTTGCCACTACCGTTCGGTCGGGCGGTGACGGTTCCGCTGGTGCCGGTGACCGCGGCGTTCCAGCTGTTCTGGATGCTCTGGCCGCCGTTCAGGTTGAGCGTGACGACCCAGTTGCTCGCGTTGCTGACCGCGACGTTGAGGTTGAAGCGGTCGCCGAACTGCTGGCCGGCCGTGATCGTGGCGGTGCAGTTGCTGCCCGGGTTGCCGGGCGGCGGGGTGGTCGTGCCCGGGTTGCCGGGGTTGGAGCCGCCGCCCTCGCTGACGGTGATGTCCGAGCTGCCCTGGCTCTGGTAACCCTCGGTCGCCATGATCTGGTAGGCGTGGTTCGTGCCGAGGTTCAGGCCGGCCCGCGCCCACGCGTCGAAGTGGTTGGCGATCGTGATGGTGCCGCTGCTGCGCTTCGACTGCCGGACGCTCCAGAACTGGTAGAACGTCTGGGTGCCGTCGATCGAGGGCTGGTTGACCCGCTGGCTGCGCAGGATGTCGTACGTGCCGCCGTCGGAGGTGACGGTGCCCATCCGGGTGGCGCCGCTGCTCGGGTTGTAGCTGCCGAAGTTCTCGACGATGTAGTACTCGATGAGCGGGTTGCGCGTCCAGCCGTACAGGGCGAGATAGGTGTTGTTGTTGCCCGGGTTGTACGAGCCGGAGTAGGTGACCGTACGGCGGGAGCCGGTGGCCCAGCCCTTGCCGCCGACCCAGTTGTTGGTGCTGCGGTCCCAGCTGCTGGAGTACCGGCCGTTCTCGCGCAGCGTCATGCTGGCGTTACCACTGTCCTTCCAGAAGGAGAAGTAGTAGCCGTTGTGCGTGCCGGTGGTGTTGGAGCTGACCGTCCGGTCGGCCTCGGCGTGCGCGCTCGGGGCGGCGACGACCGTGCCGGCGACGGCCAGCACCGCCGTACACGCGGTGCCGAGGAGGACCCGCAAGCGGCGTCTCCTCGGCTGGATGGGGATGTCGGTCATGTAGGTGCTTCCTCCTCGTGACGGCTGGCGGGGGCCAGC
>NZ_JBEZGQ010001693.1:0-1139 GCF_040650095.1 Actinoplanes sp. NPDC048791
TCCGGACCGGCCGACCGCGGCTTCGGCGTCCCCCATCCCCGCGTCCCGGCCGGTCAGCCGGTCCGTGACGGCCGGGCCGTCCGGCGCGATCCGGTCCCGGGACTCGGCGCGCGCCAGCAACTGTTCCAGCGTCTGTGGCGGCTCCTCGGCCGCCGGTGGCCGGCGTGGTACGTCACGTTCGTCGGCGTCCGGAACTTCGACCGACAGCTCGTAGTGCTGCTTGGCGAAGAAACCGCCGAAGCCACCGCTACGGACCTTGTCGGCCGAGATGATCCGGACCGATGAGCCGTACTCGTCGCGCACCTGCGCCAGCAACGGCTCGATGGCCGGCCCCTCAAGCAGCACCCGCGTAGGCACCGTTCACCACCCCCATGGTCTCGATCTGTGCGGTGGAACCAGAGATCTCGGAATAGGACAGCACCTGCACCCGGCGGGAACCCGCGCGCAGGAGACGCATCAGTGGCAGCCGTAGCTGCGGTGAGCAGGCCAGCACCGGGGTGATGCCCTGCTGTTCGGCCGCCTCGACCAGCCGGCCCGCCTCGGTGACCATGGCCTCGGCCCGCATGCCCTCGATCGCCATGAAGGCACCGGTCTCGCTCGGGCGCAGCGACTCGAGCAGGCTCTGCTCGAGCATCGGGTCCAGCGTGATGACGGTGAGCCGGCCGCCGGCCGCGTACTGGGCGGCGATGGCCGGGCCCAGCGCGGCCCGGGCCGCCTCGACCAGGCCGTCGTGGTCGACGGAGACCTTGGCCCGCAGCGACAGCGACTCGAAGATCCGGACCAGGTCGCGGATCGGTACGCCCTCGTCGAGCAGCGCCTGCAGCACCCGCTGGATCTGGCCCAGGCTGAGCAGCGACGGCGTCAGCTCCTCGACCACGACGGGGTGGGTGCGCTTGACCATCTCGGTCAGCGACCGCACGTCCTCGCGGCCGAGCAGGCGGCTGGCGTTCTGCCGGACGATCTCGGCCAGGTGGGTGATGATCACGGACGCCCGGTCCACGACCGTCGCGCCGGAGAGCTCGGCCTGGTAGTGCAGCTCGGCCGGGACCCACTTGCCGGCCAGCCCGAAGACCGGCTCGACGCCGGCCCGGCCGGGCAGCGCCTGCAGGCCGTCGCCGATCGCCAGCACGGTGCCGGGC
>NZ_JBEZGQ010001694.1:0-1134 GCF_040650095.1 Actinoplanes sp. NPDC048791
GGCCAGGGCCAGCTCAACGAGCCGGGCCGCCACCTCACCGGCGTCCACCGGCTGGAAGCGGACACCGGCCGGCACCGGGACCAGCGGGAGCCGGGCCAGTTGCCGGGCCGCCAGCAGGGTCAGGTCGTGGAACTGGGTCGCCCGCAGCGTGGTCCAGGGCAGCCCCGAGCCGGCCACGACCTGCTCGGCCGCCCGCTTGGCCGCGAAGTAGCCGAACATCGCCCGGTCGGCGGCGCTGACCACCGGCACCCGGTCGGCCCCGACCACCGAGATGAAGACCAGGTGCGGTGCGCCGGCCTGACGCGCCGCGCGTACCAGGGTCCGGGCCTTCTGCTCGTCGCCCTTGGCGCTGCCCGCGCAGTGCAGGACGGTGGTGACCCCGGCCACGGCGGCGTCGACGCCCGCGCCGGTGGCCAGGTCGCCGACGCGGTATTCGGTGCCCTCGGTGGTCTCCCGCGGGTGGCGGCTCAACACCCGTACGGAGTGGCCGGCCTTGTGCAGCAGCGGCAGGACGAGGCGGCCCAGCGTGCCGGTGCCGCCGGTGAGCAGAATGGGTGCGGACATGGTTTTCTCCCCGATCGTCGGTCACATCTGTCGGCCCTCGCGGGTCTGATGGGATGACACCCGGCGCGGAAGGAATGTGACACGTGGACCAGGGCGCAGCGACGGCCGAGCTGTTCGAGACCCATCGGGGCCGGTTGCGCGCGGTGGCGTACCGGATGCTCGGGTCCCTCAGCGAGGCCGACGACGCGGTGCAGGACGCCTGGCTGCGCCTCGACCGGACCGGCGCCGAGGAGATCGACAACCTCGGGGCCTGGCTGACCACGGTCGTCGCCCGGATCTGCCTGAACAAGCTGCGCACCCGGGCCCAGCAGCGCGAGGAACCGCTCGACGGGCACATCCACGTGAGCGACCCGGTGCTGAGCCGGGCCGACGTCGCCGACCCCGAGCACCAGGCGTTGCTGGCGGACGCGGTCGGGCTGGCGTTGCAGGTGGTGCTCGACACGCTGGCCCCGGCCGAGCGGCTCGCGTACGTCCTGCACGACATGTTCGCCGTGCCGTTCGAGGACGTGGCCACGATCATCGACCGGTCCCCGGCGGCCACCCGGCAGCTCGCCAGCCGGGCCCGGCGCC
>NZ_JBEZGQ010001695.1:0-1132 GCF_040650095.1 Actinoplanes sp. NPDC048791
GGCGCCACCGCGTCCACGACCAGCGGCACCAGGGCGAACGTCGGCAGCTCGGCGACGTTGTGGCCGCCGGCCTCCAGCCCCTGCGCCACGATCACGTCCACGCCGTCGCCGGCCGCGAGCTGCGCCCCGGCCACCGAACCGACCTGTTCGAGGACACGGATCCCGGCGTCGTGCAGCCGGTCGATCCAGGCCTGCGGCGGATGTCCCCAGTGGAACGACACCCCGGCGGGCCGGGCCGCGCAGACCGCGTCGATCTGCTCGGGCCCGGTGAACCCGGTGATGAAGTTGACGTGGAACGGGCCGTCGGTCCCGGCCCGGACGGCGGCGATCGCCGCGGTGATCGCCGCCGCGGGCATCAGGCCGGCCCCGAGCGAGCCGAGCCCGCCGGCGTTGCCGACCGCAACGGCCAGGTCCGGGGTGGCCCCGACGAAGGCCAGGCCGGCCTGGGCAATCGGGGTCGACAGGCCGAAGGCGTCGGTGAAGCGGGTCTGCAGTCTCATCCGGTCACCGTGTCGGATGCCGGTCGCGACGGTGTCGCCCTGCGCGCAGCCGGAGTTGCATGGAGCGCAGACGTCGGCAACAGGACAGGAGCAGCCGTGCCACACACCTGGTCCACGTCGGCCGTCGCCGCGGCGGACCAGTTCGCCTGCTGGCGTGAGCTGATCTGCGAGGCGTTCCTGGCGCTGAGCCCGGAGTCCGAGCTGCGCGGCGCCTTCACCGGCCAGGTCACCCAGTGGCCGCTGGGCCGCCTCGACCTGGCCCGGATCGACTCGCAACGCCAGCGGGTGCGCCGCACCGGGCGGGACATCGGCCGGTCCCACCGCCCCGGCTACTACGCCAACCTGCAGGTCCGCGGCTCGAGCCTGATCAGCCAGCGGGGACGCGGGACCGTGCTGCGGCCGGGCGACCTGGCGCTGGTGGACACCGGCGAGCCGTTCACCATGGCGTTCGGCGGTGACTTCCGGCAGCTCTCGTTCTTCGTGCCCGAGCCCCTGCTCAGCGCGCAGACGAGCGGACCGGTCCGGACAGCCGCCCGCGTCGGCACCGGCACCGGGGTCGGTGCGGCGGTGCGGCACGCGTTGACGGCGCTCACCCGTACCCCCATGGGCCCGGACGTGGCCGCCCGGCTGGC
>NZ_JBEZGQ010001696.1:0-1132 GCF_040650095.1 Actinoplanes sp. NPDC048791
AAACTGCACGCCGGCCTGGCCGGTCCGCTGCCGGAGGCCGGCGAGGGCACCGCCGCGGCCGTCGCGCGGCTCCTCGAGATCGGCACGGCCACCGCCACGGCGTCGTCCGGCCCCCGGTTCAACCACTTCGTCACCGGCGGCAGCACCCCGGCCGCGCTGGCCGCGGACTGGACCGCCGGGCTGCTCGACCAGAACGCGTTCGCCCGGGTGTCGTCGCCCTTCGCGCACGAGGTGGAGACGGTGGTGCTCGACTGGCTGCGGCAGCTGTTCGGGCTCCCGGCCGGCTGGGGCGGGGCGCTGGTCGGCAGCGCGACCTTCGCCAACTTCACCTCCCTCGGCTGCGCCACCCAGTGGTGGGGTGAGCGCCACGGCGCCGACACCGTCCGCGACGGGCTGTCCGGGCTGCCGCGGATGCCGGTGCTCTCCGGGGGCTACGTGCACGCCTCCGCCCGCAAGGCCCTGCAGATGCTCGGGCACGGACGGGACGCGGTCGAGGTCTTCGCCCGTGACGACGTGGGCCGGGTCGACCTCGAGGCCGTCGAGCGGCGGCTGGCCGGGCTCGGTGGCGCCCCGGCGGTGCTCATCGCCAACGCCGGTGAGGTCAACGCCGGCGACTTCGACCCGGTCGACGCGCTGGCCGCCCTGGCCGAACGGTACGGCGCCTGGCTGCACGTCGACGGCGCGTTCGGGCTGTTCGCCGCCCTGTCGCCGCGCAGCGAGCACCTCGTGCGGGGGATCGAGCGGGCGCACTCCATCGCCGCCGACGGGCACAAGTGGCTCAACGTGCCCTACGAGAGCGGGTTCGCGCTGATCCGGGAGCCGGAGCGGCTGGGCACCGCGTTCGGGATGCCGGGGGCCGCGTACCTGCCCGGACCGCAGGACCCGGGTGGCGGCTACGGCCTGTACGGGCCCGAGTCGTCGCGGCGGGCCCGGTCGCTGCCGATCTGGGCGACGCTGACCGCGTACGGGCGGCAGGGTCACCGCGCCATGGTGGAGCGGCACCTCGACCTGGCCCAGCACCTGGCCCGGCGGGGGGGGGGGGCGGCCGGGCTGGAGCGCCACGCCCCCGGGCGGCGGGGCCCGGGGGGGGTGCGGGTGGGGGGACCCCGCCGGGGCGGCGGCGGGCGGGCCC
>NZ_JBEZGQ010001697.1:0-1131 GCF_040650095.1 Actinoplanes sp. NPDC048791
GCACCATCGCCGGCTGGTCCCAGCTGCTGCGGGCCGCGGCGTCGAGCGGCCGGCCGTTCATGCGGCTGATCGGGCACACCACGCCGGCGCACGGGGCGCGCAGCTGGGTCCGCTTCGAGTCCGCGCTCAACGAATCACTGGCCGGGCTGTGCGGGCATCTGCTGTGCCCGTACGACCGCAGCAACCTCCCGCCGGAAACCGTCAGCACGGCCGAACGCACCCACCCCCGGCTGTACGACGACGGGTGGCTGGAGAGTGTGGGCTACGAGCCGCCGGAACGGTTGCTGACCGAGCTGCCCGAGCCGCCGTACCCGGTCACCGGGGAGCCCGTCATCGCCGTACCGGTGCACGACTCCGTGGCCGGCCTGCGCGCGCAGGTCCGGGCGCGGGCCGCCGCGGAGGGCTGGCTGCCGCCCGACCGCGTCGAGAATCTCCTGCTGGCGCTGAGCGAGGTCGCCACCAACGGCATCCGGCACGGCGGCGAGCACCGGGAGCTGCGCGTCTGGCTGACCGACGACGCGGTGGTCTGCGAGGTCACCGACGACGGCCGGGTGCCGCCCGGTCCGCTCGCCGGCTATCTGCCGCCGCGGCCCGGCCGGATCGGCGGCATGGGCCTGTGGCTGGTCCAGCAGCTCTGCGACGCGATGGCGATCCGCTCGGTGGACGGGCTGACCCGAGCCCGCTTCGCGCTGCGCCGCAGCCCCGCCTGACCGGGGTAACCCCCGCCGTTTCCCGGGCACGACGCGCCGCCCTGTGTCCGAATAGTACGGATAAAGCCGTCCTATCCAAGGAGACTTCCCGTGCCCCCTACCCCGCACGTCCCCCAGTCCGCCGCGCCCGTCTCGGCGGCGCCGGCGCAGTCCGCCGACCCTCCCGGCTGGGAGACGCTGGAGCTGGCCCGGCACAGCGCGGAAGCGCACGCGACCTTCCAGCGGCTGATGACCGAGGCGCACCTGGAGTACCTGCGGGTCATCGAAGCCCTCACCGGCCGCCCGGCAGAACCGGACCGCGCAACCCGCCCGGCCGCACCGTCCAATGCGGCGGCCGGTCGATGGGCGGCGCCGGCGACGAGCCCCAACCGGCGGGCCTGGCCGGCAGCCGGCACCGACCGCCGGACCGACCCGGTCACGG
>NZ_JBEZGQ010001698.1:0-1127 GCF_040650095.1 Actinoplanes sp. NPDC048791
GAACGGCACGTCGGCCAGCCGGGCGCCCAGCAGCTCGGCCTGGCGGCGGCCCCGATCGCTGAGGCCGGCGTCCTCGCTGACGGCGTCGCCGTGGCGGGCCAGGTAGAGGAAGCGGTGGCTCACTGCGGGGCGACGGGGTTGGGGATGGCACCGCCGAAGCGGCGGTCGCGCTGGGCGTAGAGCTCGCAGGCGTACCACAGGTGGCGGCGGTCGAAGTCCGGCCAGAGGGTGTCCAGGAACACCAGCTCCGCGTACGCCGACTGCCAGAGCAGGAAGTTGGACGTGCGTTCCTCGCCGGACGGGCGCAGGAACATGTCCACGTCCGGGATCTCCGGGTGGTAGAGGTATTTCCGCAGGGTCTTCTCGTTGACCTTGTCGGCCTTGAGCCGGCCCGCCGCCACGTCCCGGGCGATCGCCGCTGCCGCGTCCGCGATCTCCGCGTGCCCGCCGTAGTTGACACAGAACTGCAGGGTGAGGGTCTTGTTGTCCTTCGACATCTCCTCCGCGGTCTGCAGCTCGGAGATCACGCTCTTCCACAGCCGGCCCGGCCGCCCGGACCACACCACCCGCACCCCCAGCTCCACGAGCTGGTCGCGACGGCGCCGGATGACGTCGCGGTTGAAGCCCATCAGGAAGCGGACCTCTTCCGGTGAGCGCTTCCAGTTCTCCGTGGAGAAGGCGTACGCCGACAGGTACGGGATGCCGAGCTCGATCGCGCCCTCGATGGTGTCGAAGAGCGAATACTCCCCCTGCTCGTGACCCTTGGTGCGGGACAGGCCGCGCTCCTTGGCCCAGCGGCCGTTGCCGTCCATGACCACCGCCACGTGCTTCGGCACCGCCGCCGCGGGCAGGGCGGGCGGCCGGGCGCCGGAGCTGTGCGGTGTGGGCGGACGTGTCACGAAGTGCTCTCCCGTCGGTCGACCAGTGGCAGCGCGCGCAGGTTGCGCTCCATGTGCCACTGCAGGTGTGCTGCCACCAGCCCGCTGCACTCACGGCGTACGGGTGGCTCGGTGGCGTCGGCGAGCTGCCAGTCACCGCTGGTCAGGGCCTGCATCAGGGCGACCGTCGCCGGGGCCGGATGGGCCGCGCCGGGCGGCCGGCAGTCGGGGCAGACCGCGCCGCCGGCC
>NZ_JBEZGQ010001699.1:0-1122 GCF_040650095.1 Actinoplanes sp. NPDC048791
CGCGGATGGCGTCGCTGGCCAGGGCGCGCAGCAGCTCACCGCGCTGCTGCCCGGACGGCGGCGGGATCTCGTGGTCGGCGAACTCGCCGCCGGTGGTGTCCAGGTCGGTCATGACCTTGCTGACCACCTCCCAGGCGTACGGCAGGGACGTGCGGACACAGTCGACGAACTCCGCGTCCGGGACCTCGCCACGCTCGGCGGCGGAGAGCAGATCGGGGGAGACGGCAAGAGACATGCGGATCCTTCCAACAGCGGACGGCGTACCGGCGGGCGCCGGCGGCCAGGTCCATCTTGTTGGTAACGGTTTTCATTGTAAAGAGCGGCGCGCCGGTTTCACCCGATCGTCAGCTCGACCCGCCCGCCGGGGATGGCCGACCTGTGCGCCGCCGCCCCGCAGCCGGTGCTGCTCACCGGCGAAGCCGGGCCGGCCGGCGTCTCCCGGGCCGGTGCCCCTGCCTCCCAATGAGCTGATCCCCGACGAGGGCGAGGGCGCCCTCTCGGCCGCCGACAAGGATCTTGTCGTCAAGGTGCGTCTCGCCGGGCTGTGGGAGATCCCGGCCGGGGAGATGGCCCAGCAGAAGTCGCAGGATCCGCGGATCCGCAAGATCGGCCGCGAGATCGCGGCCCAGCACGAGGTGCTCGACGCGTTCGACCGGGCGGCCGCGAAGAAGCTGAGGATCAGCGTGCCGAAGAAGCCGAACAGCGACCAGCAGGGATGGCTGGCCGAGATGCGCGACGCCGAAGGCGCCGAGTTCGACGAGATCTACATCGACCGGCTCCGCGCGGCGCACGGAAAGATCTTCCCGGCGATCGGTACGGTGCGGGCGACGACGCGCAACGACACCGTCCGCAAGCTGGCGCAGCAGGCGAACCAGTTCGTGGTGACGCACATGACGCTGCTGGAGAGCAGCGGCATCGTCGACTTCGCCGCCCTGCCGACCGCTCCGAACCCCGCAGCAGCGGGAGCCACCGTCCCGGCGAACGCGGCCAGGCCCGTGCCGGCCGCCGGCCAGAGCCCGATGTCGACGAACCTGCCCGTCGCGTTGCTCGCGCTGGCCGCCACCGGCATCGAGGTGCTGGACATCGAACTGGCCCGGATCAGCCCCGACGACGACCCCCGGG
>NZ_JBEZGQ010001700.1:0-1122 GCF_040650095.1 Actinoplanes sp. NPDC048791
GCGGCGACCAGCTCGGCCGGGGCGTCCTCGTCGACCAGTGCGACAACCCGGGTACGGCCCGGCAGCATGGCCCGCGCGGACAGCACATCGGCCTCGGTGGCCCCGCTGAACAGCACGATCTCGCCGAGCCGCACCTCGTCCAGGCTGCCGGGATACCGCAGCACCCACCCGGCCGGCAGGTGCGCACGTAACGCGGAGACCCGGCCCCGCTGCCCGAGAACGGCGACGACCGGACTGCGCCGCAGCGAGTTCAGATCGGGCACCGGCACCGCGGTGGAGTTCGGGGTGAACGTACGGTTGGTCTCGTTCCGGTTCAGCTGCACCAGCATCTCAATGACCCCCAGGTCTCGCTCTTCGCGTGCTACCTCCCACCCAACGCTGTCCGCCTGGGCCGGCCATGTGCCCAGCCTGTGCGTCTGTTGTCAGTGCGTAGGGTGGCGGCCGTGACGAAGATCGTGGTGTGCGGGCTGGGCGGGACCATCGCGATGACGCCGACGCCCGACGGCGGGGCCGCACCGGCTCTCAGCGCCGGCGACCTGGTCTCGGCGGTGCCCGGAGCGGCCGCGCTCGGACTCGACCTGGCGCTCGTCGACGTCGCGAACGTACCCAGCGCGTCCCTGCGCCCGGCGGACATCATGGCGCTGTCGCGGCGGATCAGCGACCTGCTGGCGGGCGGGGCGGACGGCGTGGTGGTCACCCAGGGCACGGACACGCTCGAGGAGTGCGCGTACCTGCTGGATCTGCTGCACGAGCGGCCGGAACCAGTGGTGGTGACCGGGGCGATGCGCCCGGCGCTGGTGGCCGGGGCGGACGGACCGGCGAACCTGCTGGCGGCCCTGACCATCGCGGCCGACCCGGAAGCGCGCGGGCGGGGCGTGCTGGTGACGTTCGCGGACGACGTCCACGCGGCGGCGCGGGTCCGCAAGACGCACACGACCAGCGTGGCGGCCTTCGTATCGGCGACGGGCGGGCCGGTGGGACAGGTCGTCGAGGGCCGGGCGCGGTTCTTCGCGACGGCCGGGAGCCGGGTGGTGCTGGCCCGGCCGGACGGGGACGTGCTGCCCCGCGTACCGCTGATCGTCGCGGCCCTGGGCGCCGACGCGCCGGACCGGGATCTCGAAG
>NZ_JBEZGQ010001701.1:0-1120 GCF_040650095.1 Actinoplanes sp. NPDC048791
GGCGGCGCGCACGGCGACGGTGACGACGGCGGCGCTGACCGGGGGCGCGTTCCTGCTGGCCCCGGCGGAGTCGTTGCGCTACTTCGGCGACCTGCTGTGGCAGACCGACCGGGTGGGCACCGCGGCCGCGCTGACCAACCAGTCGCTCACCGGCCTGCTGGCCCGCCTGGCCGGGACACCGGCGGCGCCGGCGGGCTGGTGGGTTCCGCTGTGCGTGCTGGTCCTGGTGGTGGGCCTGCGCCGGGCCCGCCAGGCGTACGCGGCCGGCGACACCGTCACGGCGCTGACCCTGACCGGCCTCACCGCCAACCTGGTCAGCCCCATGTCCTGGACCCACCACCTGGTGTTCCTGCCGGTCGCGGTGCTCGTGCTGGCCGACATCGCCGCCCAGCGCCGCGATCCCCGGCCGGCACTGGCCGCGGTCACCGTCTACGCCCTCAGCGTCGTCTCCCCGATCTGGCTCGTCCCGGACGACAGCAGCGGCGCACGGGCCCTGATCCTGCGCAACGCCTTCACGCTGATGCTGCTGGCGCTGGTGGCCCTGCTGCCCTGGCGGACCTATCCCGGTGGGGCGACAGCGGCCCGGACCGCGGCGGCGACCGTGTCGACGGTGACCGCGCGGAGCAGGTCGAGATCGGTGTCGACCTCGGACTCGCCGCTGGCCAGAGCCACCACCGCGTCGCCGTCGTAGCGGGAGTGCGCGGGGTGGATCGACCGGGCGAAACCGGTGTGGCCGCTCTGGGCGAGCAGGTAGCAGTCGTTCTTGGCGAGCCGGGCGTCGGTGAGCACGACGGCCACGGTGGTGTTCTGCATGCCGTACGGGGCTTGCGGCTGCACCGCCTCGGGTGTGGCGCCGAAGAGGGGCTGGCCGTCGGGGGCCAGCACGTCGCCCCAGGCGTTGACCACGACGACGGCGGCCACCCGGGCGGTGCCCGCCAGCCGTTCGGCCAGGCCCAGACCGCCCGGGTCACGCCGGCCGCGCCACGTGCCCGTCGCAGCGCCCGTGCCCGCGCCGACCCGGCCGCTGGTCAGTTCCGTGCCGGCGTACGCGGCCAGCGAAGCGGCCCGGCCACTCGCCGCGTCGGGCGGTCCGGTCCGCACCGAGCCGTCGAAGATCGAC
>NZ_JBEZGQ010001702.1:0-1119 GCF_040650095.1 Actinoplanes sp. NPDC048791
GCCGGGTCGCCTCGCCGGCCGCCCAGCCCAGCAGGGTCGACTTGCCCACGCCGGCCTCGCCGCGCAGCGCGAGGGCACCGCCCTGCGCGGGCAGGGCGTCGAGCAGGCGTGCGAGCCGTTGCTGTTCGGCCTGCCGTCCGAAGATCTCCACCGCACCTCCGAGAACGGGCCGGCACCGGGAACCTTACCGGTCCCTTGTTACGTCACCGGTTCACAGAAAGAGCCCAGCCGGGCCACAGGCCACGGCGAGGTCGGCACGGCACATTGGTTGAGTCGTCAACAAATGAGGGGGACGATCCGATGGACCGGGACAAGGCACTACGCCGCACGTCGGCGCTCACCGGGGTGCTGGTCGCAGCCGGCCTGGCCGGGACACTCGGGGTGGGCCTGGCCGCCCGGGCCGCCGACTCCACCGAGAAGACCACCCCCGCGACCGGCAGCTCGACGGCCACCGGAAGCGGCACCGAGAGCGCCACCGACAGCGCCACCGAGAGCGCCACCGAGAGCGCCACCGACAGCGGCAGCGGCTCGACCGGCACGGACGCGCCGTCGCTCTCCGGCGGCAGCGACGGCTCCGGCCAGGCCACCTCCGGAGGGTCGTGACATGCCGCTGATCGAGACCCTGCCGATCGGGGCGGACACCGCCCAGTGGTCCGTCTGGGGCACGGTGGCGCGCGTCGTCGTCACCGAGCCGGCCCTGCTCACCCGGGCCACCGCGGTCGTCGAGGCCGAGCTGGCCGCGGTCGACGCGGCGTGCAGCCGGTTCCGGCCGGACTCCGAGCTCTCCCTCGCCGGCCGTGCCGGTGGCCGTCCGGTGATGGTCAGCCCGCTGCTCGCCGACCTGGTCGGTGCCGCCCTCGAAGCCGCCCGGCAGACCGGCGGCGACGTCGACCCCACGATCGGCGCCGCGCTGTGCGGTCTCGGCTACGACCGGGACTTCGCCGCCGTCACCGGGCGCGCGGTCGCCCCGGCCGTCCGGGTCTTCGCCACCCCGGACTGGCGATCGGTGCAGCTGCACGACCGCGAGCTCACCGTGCCGGACGGCGTCCGGCTCGACCTCGGTGCGACCGCCAAGGCCGCCGCCGCCGACCGGGCCGCCCGGCTGGTGGCCGTCCGGCT
>NZ_JBEZGQ010001703.1:0-1117 GCF_040650095.1 Actinoplanes sp. NPDC048791
CTGCCGTCGTCGGCGCCCTCTCCGGGCGGCCTGGCGGCGCCGCTGGTCGAGGGCACTGTCGCCGGCACCTTCCTGCCGTTCCCGCAGAGCGCGCGGGCCGTCACCTACGACCCCAAGGTGGTCCCGCCCGGCGCGACGGCCCAGCTCACGATCTCCCGGACGGCCACGGGCACGACGGTACGGCTGACCGCCGGCGGCCTGGTCCCGCGCCGGGCGTACGGGGCCCACCTGCACACCCGGCCGTGCACCGCGACACCGGAGGACGCCGGCCCGCACTACCAGCACAGTCCCGACCCGAAGGCCGCCGCCTCGCCGCCCTCGGTCGACCCGGCCTACGCCAATCCGCGCAACGAGGTGTGGCTGGACTTCACCGCCGACGCGCGGGGCGGCGCCGCGGTCACCGCGCGCCAGAACTGGACCTTCGACGAGGTGGAGCCGGCCCGCTCGTTGATCGTGCACGCTGAGCACACCCGTACCGCTGCGGGCAAGGCCGGGACGGCCGGACCGCGCGTGGCCTGCCTCACCCTGGGCAACGGGTGATGCCGGGCTGCTCTTGATCTTGGCGAGGCGGTAACGTCAGGACGGGACGAGCGACGCCGCGCGGATGACGGGAGGGCCGGCCATGGCCGAGCAGAGCGAGGGCACGACACCGAGGACCGAGTCGCACGACCCGGACTTCCCGGAGGCGTTCCTGCAGTTCATGCGCGGCGGCTGGCGGGACGACGCGCTGAGCGTGACACCCCGTCCGGAGACGCCCAACTACGCCAAGCGGCGCGCCGCGCTCTCCGACGCGTTCCCGGGCGAGACGCTGATCATTCCCAGCGGCACCGAGAAGGTCCGCGCCAACGACACCGACTACCCGTTCCGCCCGGGCAGCGACTTCGTCTACCTGACCGGCGACAGCGACCCCGGCAGCGTGCTGGTGCTGCGGCCCAGCGGCTCCGGGCACGACGCGGTCCTCTACAGCCACCAGCGCTCCTCCAAGGAGACCGACGAGTTCTTCCGCAGCCGCGACGGCGAGCTGTGGGTCGGCCGCCGGCACACCCTCGCGGAGAAGTCGACCGAGCTGGGCATCGAGACGGCGCCGTGGGGCGAGCTCGGGCCGGCCCTGGCCGAC
>NZ_JBEZGQ010001704.1:0-1116 GCF_040650095.1 Actinoplanes sp. NPDC048791
ATCAGCCGGCCACCGGCGTCCGGGCCGATGCCACCGGCGGCACGGGATCCGGGACCGGCGGGGGATCGCCCGGCCGCGCCGGGCCGGGCGCGCCGTCGATGCGGGCCGCGGCCAGCGCCGCCAGCGGCAGGAGCAGCGTCGCCGTGCCGGGCACGAACGACAGCCCGTCGAACGAGTAGCCGCTGCCGTCGATGTCGAAGACCAGGTTCGGCACGAACATCAGCAGCAGTCCACCCACCACGAACGCCAGGAGCGTGCCGGGCAATGCGGCCACGGCCAGCCCGGCCCACAGGGCGGCGGTCCGGCCGCGCCCGCGCGCCCGGTGCCGGCGCAACAGCGCGAGGCATCCGACCGCGAGCGGCAGGGCGACGAACGCGGCGTACGCGGCCGGACCGGTGTCGTCGTCGGACAGCGGCGGGGGGATCAGCCCGGCTCCGACGGTGACCGCGATCGGCGCCCCGAGCAGCAGGACAGCGGCCCAGGCCGGCACCGGACGACGGCTGAGGGCCAGCGCCGGGACGACGGCGAGCAGGATGCCGGCCACGGCCAGGCCGATCGTCGTGACCTTCAGCCCGAGCGGCAGGTATGGGTGGTTCACCCCTGGCGTGCCCTGCAACATGATCAGCGGCAGGACGCCCGCAGCCATCAGCACACCGACGGTCACCCTGCGCAGCGCGGCGCCGGTCAGCCGGCCGGGCATCGCGCCCCCGGACACCAGCCAGCCGGCCACCACCGGCACCACCCCGGCCAGCAGGGCCAGCCGCAGCCCGCCCGGCCCGGTGACGTCCAGCCGGTGCAGCACCGCGTTGGCCAGCGTCAATCCGGCGCCGACCAGCAATGAGGCGGCCGGGCCGAACCGGCGATCGGCGGTGACGACCAGCATGGCCAGCACGGCCAGCAGAATCGCGGTGGCCCGCAGCTCCGCGGTCCACATGGCCAGCTCACCGTCGCCGCCGGGCATCGGCGCGGACAGCGAGACGTCCTTCATGCCGGGGGTCAGGATGGTCAACGCGTACGCCCAGCCGATCACGGCCACGGCCAGCGCGCCGGCACCGGCGACCACCACGGCCACCGGCATCGGCCGCGCTTCCGCGGGGGCCACCCGCACCGGCGCCG
>NZ_JBEZGQ010001705.1:0-1111 GCF_040650095.1 Actinoplanes sp. NPDC048791
CGATCCGGCGGAACGCGCGCGGGTGCTCATCGACCACACGATCCGGCTGCACCACGCCGGCCGTCACGAGGCGGCGGTCAAGACCGCGTCAGAGGCCGTGGAGCTGCTGGCCGCCGCCGGTCCGGACCACCACCTCGGCGACTACGCGAACTCACTGAGCATCCGGGGCGCGGCGTTCGCCTTCACCGGCGACCATCAGCGAGCGCTGAAGGATGCCGGACAGGCCGCGCGACTGCACCATCGTCTCGTCCGGGACCACGTCGGGTATCTGCCGGACCTGGCGACCTCGCTGATGAACATCGGCACCGTTCTGGCCGAGCTGGGCCGGGACGAGGAAGCGGTCGCCCCCACCGAGGACGCTGCCGTCCTGCTGCGGCGGGTCGCCGAGGCCTACCCGGAGCGCTACCGGGCCGACCTGGCCGGGAGTCTGATCAATCTGAGCGGCCGGTACCTCGCCGTCGGCCGTCGCGACGAGGCGTCGCAGGCCGCCGAGGAAGCCACGGCGATCTACCGTGAGCTGGTCGAGGATGATCGGCACCGGTATCTCCCGGACCTCGCGAACGCACTGGGAAACCTGGCCGCGACCCGCCGGAGCACCGGCCGGCGGCCGGCCGCCCACGAGCCCGCCGCCGAGGCCCTCGCCGTCACGCGGGAACTCGTGCGGAGCAATCCCGCGGCGCACCGGCCGGCGCTGGCCGTGGCGCTGCACAACTTCGGCGCCTGCCTCGGCGACGCCGGCCGCTACCCCGAAGCGCTCGCCCACACGCTGGAGGCGATCGAGATCCGGGAAGACCTGGTCCGGGTCAACGCGCCGAAGGTCCAGCCATTGCTGGCCACGTCGCTCAGCAACGCGGCCACCTTCACCGGCACCCTCGGCCGGATCGATGAGGCTGTCACGTTCGCCCGGCGGGCCCTGGAGCTGATGCAGGATCTGGTCGGTGACCAGGGTGCGCACATCCCGCAGTACGCCGGCGCGATGCAGGTGGTCGCGACGCATCTGCAGGGCACCGGACGGCACGCGGAGGCGTTGGCCACGGTCAGCGAGGCGCTTCGGCTCCGGCGGCTGCTGGCCGGGACGGACCCGGTCGCCCATCGGCCGGCCCTCGGCGAC
>NZ_JBEZGQ010001706.1:0-1111 GCF_040650095.1 Actinoplanes sp. NPDC048791
CTGCGAAACGCCGTCGATCAGCTGATCCGCGAGGGCTACCTGACCCGGGTGCCGGGGTGTGGGCGTGCCGCTCGGTGGGGTGGCCGGAAACTCGCCGGTGCGGCCGATGAAGGCGTCGGCGAAGCTCGAACGGCGTCCGCGGCGGCGGGGCTTCTCCGGCTTGGTCGCGACCGGCGGCGGTCCGCCGAGACCAGCGCCGAGATCCGCCGGCCCGGCAGCGGTCGACCCGTAACCGGACTCTGCACCCCGACCAGGCCCAGACCCGTCTCCGGACCCCGGGCCGTGACCGGACCCCGGTCCATCGGGATCAGGCCCCGGACCGTGATCAGCCCGGGCCCCGAGGGAGGGACCGGCACCCACAGAGGGACCAGCGCTGTGCGAAGGAGTGGCAGTGGGGTCGGACGCGGGGGAGGCGGGCGTGGGCGCGTCGCCGGGGCGGCCGCGTGGGGGCAGGTCGAAGACGCCGGTGTCGACCGGGCGCAGCGGCTGATCAACCGCCGGCCCGCCGCCCGCCGCGGCGATCGCCGACTCCGGCTGGTTGGTGCGTTTGGGCAGCGGCGGCTTCTCCGGCTCCTGGCCGTCCAGTTCACCGTCGTCTTCGGGCTCGGGGCCGCGGCGCAGCACCGCGGCCAGCACCGATCCGAGCACCCCGGCGCCCGTGGCGGTCATCGCCGCCCAGTACGGCACCACCTGGTAGCGGTCGTTGCCGCCGCCGGGTCCCGCGATCAGGTAGGCGATGGTCAGCAGCGCCGGCCCGGGCAGCCCGGCCAGCGCGATCGTCAGGGTCGGCAGCTCGCGCCGCCGGGCCGTCCAGCCCAGCAGCGCGCCGATCACCAGGGCCAGCGCCGGCATCGTGGCCAGGGCCGTCCGCTGGGTCACGGCCGGGGACAGGAAGCCGGCGTCGAAGACACCCAGCCGGATCGCGGGCAGCGGATCGCTCGGCGCCAGCGACGGTGCCACCGACACCAACGCGATCGCCCACACCGACGGGGGCCGCGTCACGATTGTCCACCGGCCGAGCGCGTGGGCCCGACGGGGAGGCGAGGCGTGGGGGCGGACCGGGGTGGAGCGCCGGGGGCGGCGGGGCATGAAGAGCCGCGGGGTGGGGGGC
>NZ_JBEZGQ010001707.1:0-1111 GCF_040650095.1 Actinoplanes sp. NPDC048791
GGCGAAACGGGCCGCGCCGCCGCCGGCCCAGGTGCCCGAGGACATCGCCCAGGCCGAGTTGTGACTGCCGCCGCCGGTGAAGCCACCACAGATCAGCTCGCGGGTGGCCGCGTCGCCGGCGGCGTACAGGCCGGGAACGCTGGAGGCGCAGTCGTCGTCGACGATCTGGATGCCGCCGGTGCCGCGGACCGTGCCCTCCAGCAGCAGGGTGACCGGGAACTTGTCGGTGAACGGGTTGATGCCGAGCCGGTCGAAGGTGAGGAAGAAGTTCGGCTGGCCCGTGCGCATGAGGGCCTGCTGCTCCGGCGTCGCGTGGTCGATCTGGCACAGCACCGTGCCGGTGCGCAGCAGCTCCTTGGCGATCACCGAGCGCCCGCCCTGGCTGCCGGCCCCGGCCAGCGGGGTGCCGTCGCCGTGGAAGAACGTGGCGAAGCCGTAGTAGGCCGTCTTGGTCACCGAGGTGAAGGCCGGGGCGATCGCGTACGAGTTGGAGAACTCCATGCCGGACATCGCCGCCCCGGCCTCGGCGGCGTAGAGGGCGCCGTCACCGGTGGCGACGTCGCAGCCCAGCGCCTTGGACAGGAACGCGCAGCCGCCGGTGGCCAGCACCACCGCGGAGGCGCGGACCCGGTAGTCGGTGTGGTGCTGGCGGCGGTGGCCGCGTACCCCGGCGACCGTGCCCGTGGGGTCGACCAGCAGCTCGGTGACCGGGCTGTGGTCCAGGATCCGCACCCCGGCCCGCTTGATCCAGGACCGCATCCGGCGCATGTACTCCGGCCCCTGCAGGCCACGCTTGTGCGCGACGCCGTCGACGACGGGGAACGGGTAGCGCGCCTCGGCCGCGAGGCGGTTCATGTTCTCGTAGGTCTGGTCCAGGACGCGGGCCATCCAACGGCGGTCCTGCAGGTGGCCGCCGAGCGCCTCGCGGCTGGCCATCGCCTTCTCGCGGGCGGCGGGTTCGGGCTGGACGTACCAGACGCCGGTGCCGCCGGAGGCGGTCGGGCCGGAGGTCCCGCAGTAGCCCTTGTCGAGCAGCAGGACGTCGGCCCCGGCCGCGGCGGCGGTCAGCGCCGCCCAGGTGCCGGCGGGGCCGGCGCCCGCGGGTTAGGCC
>NZ_JBEZGQ010001708.1:0-1109 GCF_040650095.1 Actinoplanes sp. NPDC048791
TGGAGCTCCAGGGCGGCCAGATCGCGCTGCTGGACGCGCTCGCCGAGCTCGACACCCCGGTGGTGCTGGTGCTGCTGAACTCCAAGCCGGCCGCGCTGCCGCCGTCCGCGCTGGCCTCGGCCGCGATCGTGCAGGCGTTCAACCCGGGCATGCGCGGCGGCCGGGCGCTGGCCGAGCTGCTGTTCGGGCTGTTCGAGCCGAGCGGGCGGATGCCGCTGTCGGCCGCCCGGCACGTGGGCCAGCAGCCGGTCTACTACAACCAGATCCGCGGGCAGCACGGCACCCGCTACGCGGACCTGACCCAGGACCCGCTGTTCGCCTTCGGCGAGGGCCTGAGCTACACCACCATCGAGTACGCCGACCTGACCATCGCCCAGCCGCAGGTGAGCGCCGACGGCACGGTCCGGGCGAGTGTCCGGCTCACCAACACGGGCACCCGGCCGGCGCTGGAGACCGTGCAGGCCTACATCAGCGACCTCGTCACCAGTGTCACCTGGGCGGCGCGGGAGCTGAAGGCGTACCGGCAGGTGCTGGTGCCCGCGGGCGAGAGCGTCACGGTCGGCATCGAGCTGGCCGCGGCCGGCTGTTCACTGGTCACCGCGGACGCCCGCCGGGTCGTCGAGCCCGGCGACTTCGACCTGCTGGTGGGACCCAGCTCGCGCCCGGAGAGCCTGCTCAGCGCCCGCTTCAGCATCAGCTGACGGCCTGGCGGCCGGGTTCTATGCTGCCGTGATGGCAGCGTGTCCCGAGCTGACCGTCGCGCGCCGCCCGCGGCGCGTCGAGGGTTTCTTCGGGGTAACCCCGAGGGCGCAGGATTGACCACCGCAGCGCATCGCCGGCGTGCCTCTGCGCTTCGCGCAGCTAGACGCAGGCACGACCGGGCATCGTCGGGGCACGCTGCCACCACGGTCGGGCGGGACGCGACGGCGCTGGCCGATGCTCTGCTGACCACGACGTGGCGGCGGGTGGCGATGCTCCGGGCGGCCTGGGTGGTCTTCGGGCGGCGAGCACGCTGGGTCCGCCCCGCAGTGGACGCGGTGCTCCGGGCGTACCGGGAGGCTCCCACCGACCGGCCGCGTGAGCTGGCCGGCTTCCTCGCCGCGAGCGGA
>NZ_JBEZGQ010001709.1:0-1107 GCF_040650095.1 Actinoplanes sp. NPDC048791
GCACGAAGTCCTGGACCGCGGCGGCCTCGACCGCGGCGGCCTTGACCGCGGCGGCCTCGACCGCGCCGGCGACGCGAACGCCCTGCCCTCGCATCCCAAGACGGCGTTCGCCCGCCCGGCCGACGATGTCTACACCCTCGGCGTGCTGCTCTACGAGATGCTGACCGGCCGTTCCCCGTACCCTCCGGCGGTCGCGGCCATGATCGTGGCCGCCGGCCGGGTCGGTCACCTCGCGCCGACCCCTGTCCTGGCCATCCCCGGCCTTCCGCCGCCGCTGCGCGATCTGGTCCGCGCCTGCATGGCGAAGCGCCCCGAGGACCGCCCACCGAGCGTCGACGTAGCGCTGGACCTCTGGCGGATCCTGGACGGCGTCACCCTGCCCGAGCCCTCGGTCAACTGACGCCGCCGCTAGATCGCGGGCGTCTGCACGACGATCGACTCGAGGTTGAACTTCACGTCGGTGGCTTCCGCGGGTGACCGGATCGGGGTGACCACCGCGAAGCCTTCGGCCAGCGCGGCCAGGTCGGTGCCCGGTTCCAGCGGCTCGTCGGCGGCCTGCACCGCGGTGCGGACGAAGCCCTCGCCGGCCTCCGCGATGCTCATCTGCACCTGACCGAATCTGGCCAGGGTGGCCCGGCGCAGCCCGCGGATGCCGTCCACGTGCAGGTCCGGCACGTTGAGGTTGAGCACCGTGCCCGGCGGGGTGTGGGTCAGGGTGGGCAGCAGTTTCATCGCCAGGCCGGCGGCGCTGTCCCAATGCCGGTTCTCGTCGTCGGCGTGTTCCAGGTCGGCGATGGCCTGGCCGCCGCTGGCCGCGGTGCCGTTGGCCGGGGAAAGCACGTCCAGGGAGACGGCGAGGCCGTGCACACCGGCGTGCGAGGCCGTCAGCGTGGCGCCGACCGTGCCGGAGTGCACGACCGCCGCGCCCGCGTTGGCGCCGCGGTTGATGCCGGACAGGACGATCTGCGGGGGCGGGCCGAAGGCGCTGCGCAGGGCGAGCAGCACGATGAAGGCGGGGGAGGGAGCACGAGCTTGCGGCCGGGTGCGCCGCGGTCACGCCATGCGTCGATCGTGCCGTCCACGGAGAAGTCCGGGTTGTCGGGCGCG
>NZ_JBEZGQ010001710.1:0-1106 GCF_040650095.1 Actinoplanes sp. NPDC048791
GCGGCCGGCCCGCGGTGGACTACATCGCCAGTCCGGAGAACGCCGGGGAGCTGGTCAGCGGGCTGCTGACCGCCGACCCGGCCGCCGTCGGCGCGCTGCGCCTCGACCCCGGCGACCGGTCCCGGCACGCTTCCGTGCGGGAAACCTTCTACCACGACGTCGACGAGCACCTCGCCGACGCGGCGATCGGGCTGCTCGGCCCGGACGGCCCGGCCGGCATCGCGGGCGAGACGCTCAGCATCACCCCGCAACGGTACGGGTCAGTGCCGCACACCTACGTCGTCTGCACCGAAGACCGGGCTGTGCCGCCCGCGCTGCAACGTCGCTTCGTCAGGGAGATCGACGCCGTGTCGGCCCAGCCGACCCGGGTGGTCGAGCTGGCGACCTCGCACTCGCCGTTCCTGTCCGCCCCGGAGGCGCTCGCCGAGGTGCTCGCCGCGACCTACCAGGCCCACCAGCCGACGCCCGTCACCGCCTGAGCCCGGTGCCGGGGTCGCTCAGCGACGCCTGGAGCCGGGCCAGCCGCTCCTCGGTCCCCGTGCCCGGCACCGGGTGCAGCAGCAGCATCCGCTGCCGGGACAGCGGGCTCAGCGTCACCGAGCAGTCGAGGTCGAGCTGCCCGACCTCCTCGTGCACGACCCGTTTCGTGGCGCAGTGCAGCACGGACACCTCGTGCTCGTCCCACAGCTCCGCGAACTCCCGGCTGACCGCGCGCAGCTCGGCAACCAGCGCGGCAGCCCCGGGGCCGGTGATCGAGCGCAGGTCGGCCACGTACGCCCGGCCGGTCTGCTCGTGCTGAGTCTCCGGCTCCAGAGTTCGGCGCCACTCGGTTGAGGTGAACCACAGCCAGATCAGGTTGGCCTGACGTCCGGGCCGGCCCGCGAACCGGCCGAACAGCGCGATGTTCAGCGGATTCTGCGCCACCACCGTGCCCAGCTCGTCGGAGATGAACCCGGGCGCGGTGGCGGCGGCCGCCTGCAGAACGGCGAGCAGGGACGGGTCGACGTAGCCGGCCGGCTCGGGTGCCGACGGCGGCGCCTGCCCGGCCAGCCGGTACAGGTGCCCGCGCTCGTCGTCGCTGAGCCGCAACGCCCGGGCCAGGCTGC
>NZ_JBEZGQ010001711.1:0-1105 GCF_040650095.1 Actinoplanes sp. NPDC048791
GCGCGCCGCGGTCGAGCACCGCGTGCTGCGGCCGCTGGCGGACGCCGGGCTCGACAAGGCGGCGGTCCGCGGCATCGCCCGTGAGCTGGGGCTGCCGTGCGCGGACAAACCGGCTGCGCCCTGCCTCGCGTCCCGGATCCCACACTTCGCCGAGGTCGTGCCCCGCAAGCTGCGCCAGATCGACCAGGCCGAGGCGGCGCTGCGCCGGCTGGGCTTTGCCGACCTGCGGGTACGTCACCACGGCGACATCGCCCGCGTCGAGTTGCCGCCCGACGACCTGCCGCGCGCCGTCACCGATCCGCTGCGCACGGCGATCCGTGACGCCGTCGTGGCGGCGGGTTTCCGCTTCGTCACCGTGGACCTGACCGGCGTGCAGTCCGGCGCCTTCACCCTGCCGCTCGTCCGGGCCGGCGATGTCTGACGAGCTGTCCGGCTTCGCTCGGCTGGATCTCGAGCGCACTGCCCGCCGCGGCTATCCGGAAGCGGTCTACTGCGAGGGCAAGACGCCGGAGCAGGTCGCCGGCATCGCTGCCGCCGTGCGCGCCCGGCCCGACGTGGTCACCCTGTTCACCCGGGCCGGCCCGGAACACGCCAAGGCGATCCTGCACGAGCTGCCCGACGCCCGGCACGACGTCGAGGCGGCCCTGCTCGCCTGGCCGCCTGTGCCGCCGGAGAGCACCGGCGGGTTGATAGCCGTGGTCGCGGCCGGCACCTCCGACCTGCGGGTGGCCCGGGAGGCGATGCAGACCGCGCGCTACCTGGGACGCCGTACCGAACTGGTGGTCGACGTGGGCGTGGCCGGTCTGCATCGGGTGCTGGGCCAGCTCGACCTGCTGCGCCGCGCGCGGGTCGTCGTCGTGGTCGCCGGGATGGACGGGGCTCTGCCCAGCGTGGTCGCGGGCCTGGTCGCCGCCCCGGTGGTCGCCGTGCCGACGTCGGTGGGTTACGGCGCCGCCTTCGGCGGGCTGGCCCCGCTGCTCACCATGCTCAACTCCTGCGCGCCCGGCGTCGCGATCGCCACCAGCGGCTCAGCCGTGTACGTCGGCGGGGACTTCGGCACAGTCGGCGGCCAGCGACGCGACAGCCTGGCCCGGCTCGACGGGCG
>NZ_JBEZGQ010001712.1:0-1102 GCF_040650095.1 Actinoplanes sp. NPDC048791
CGTCGAGCACCGGCGCCGCCGGGTCCCGCAACGGGGCGGCAATCGCAACGACCAGCACCAGCATCACCCGGCGGGCGGTGAGCACGGTGCCCGGCCCGTCATCGGCCCAGCCCAGAACGACGGAGATCACCCCGAGTGCGACGGCCGCGCCGCAAGCGCCGGCCACCCAGCCCGGCCGGGCCAGCCGCATCCAGTACCCGACCATGGCAGGCACCTCAACCCAGCTGCTGCCAGCCGGCCAGCCCGGTCACGACGACCGCGGCAGCGGCAGCGCACCACAGTCCCTTCCGGTTGCCCGGCGTGCGCAGCAGTGCCGCGGCTCCGGCCAGCAGGGACAGCCCGAGCAGGTACGCCAGGTGCCACATCTCCTGGCCGAGGGGTTGATCCCGGGCCGGGCCGGCGTTCTCCGCGGCCCACATGATCCACGGAGCGAACCAGGTGGGGGCATGCACGGCACCGCCGGCGTCGGCGGCGGCGTAGATCGCGCCGGTGCCGAACCAGAGGGTCAGCACGACCAGCGGCAAGGCGCCCGGTACCGGCACCCATCGGGCCAGGGCGATACCGAGCAGTCCGGCGCCGAGCACCAGAACGGGCACCTGGAGGTGCTCGAGGACGCCGCGGCCGTAGCTGCCGTTGGCCGGGTCGCCGGCGGTGGGCTCGGTGAGCGGCGCGACGACGGACATGACGACCATCGCGGCGACGCCCACCAGCACCGGACCACGCAACAGCCCGAGCATCGTGCCGACGGTGCGCTGCCGGGCGTCGACCGGCGCGGCGTCCAGCGGCTCACGGACCTGGCGGCGGAACGTCGCCGCGGCGACCCGGTTCGCGCTGACGACCGTCAGCGGCGCGTAGAGCAGGCAGGCACCCAACAGGGTCACCCCGTACAGGGCGTTCCAGATCTCGTCGCGCCCGCGCACGACGTCGATGGTGAGGTTGGCCGAGAGCAGCGCGAACCATGCCAGCCCCACCCAGTACGCCGGGTGCCGCATCATGCGGCGCGCCTCGACCCGGCCCAGCCCGCCGGAGACCCGGCCGGCCGGCGGCGTCCGCCGGCCCAGGATGATGGTGCTCATGCGGGGACCTCCTGCGGCTCCCCGGC
>NZ_JBEZGQ010001713.1:0-1101 GCF_040650095.1 Actinoplanes sp. NPDC048791
CGGCGAAGTCTCGGGAGCCGTACCGGGCGTCGTACCCGATGACCAGCGGTCCCTGCCCGCCCTGCGCGCCCAGCCAGCCGATCAGGCCGGCCGCGGCGCGGGTGACCACCGCGAGGTTCATCCCGTTCGGCCCGGCCCGCAGCCGGCCGCGCAGCCCGGCCGTGCCGAAGGTCAGCGGGCCGGCGAACCGGTCGGCCAGCTCGTCGGCGCTCTCCGGGAGCCGCGCGAGCAGCTCCCGGATCTCGTCACGCGCGGCCGGGTCGGGATCGTCGGCCAGCCAGGTCTCGGCCAGCCTGCGGAGATCGTCAGTTGCCATGCTCTGTGGATAGCACGGCCCGGCGGGTCAGCTCGACTTGAGGGTGAAGGTCTTGGCCATCTCGTCGAAGTACTGCTTGCTGGCGGCGAACTTCGCCTCGGTGGTGGTGAGGTAGAAGGAGTACATCTTGCCGTCGGTGGTGGTCTGCCGCCAGATCCCGTGCCGCATGGTGTCGCCCTCGCCGCACGTGTACTCGAACTGGGCGGCGGGCAGCCCGGAGATCTCGACGTCGGTCGTGCCCAGGTGCTTGAACGGCTTCGGGCAGGCCTTCGACTTCTTCAGCGTGCCGGGCGCGGTCGTGTCGGCGAACTTGCGGGGCGCGATCGAACCCTTCTCGACCAGCACCCGGACCTTCGTCGACTTGTCCTCGGGGTTGATGTAGTCGACCCAGTTGCCGGTCGCGGCGCGTTCCCAGGCCTTGGGCACCTTGACCGTGACGGCCTTGTCACCCCGGTAGTCCTGGGTCGCGAACGAGGCCGGCACCACCTGGTTGGCCGGGGGCGGCTGGTTGGGCGGGGTGCCGGGGTCGTCGCTGCCGGTCAGGGAGAACACGAGCACCAGCAGCACGACCACGGCCAGGGCGCCCCCACCGGCGGCGAGCTGGGTGTTGCGCGGCCAGCCCTTGACCGTCGTGACGGCCTTGTCGGTGGTCCGGCGCACGGTGGCGACCGTGTTGTCGATCATCGCGCGGCGCTTGGCCGCCGGGCTGGTCACCACCGTGCCGGGCAGCGGGTCGCGGGCCGCGCGGGCACCGTCCCACTGCCGGCGCGGGGGCAGCACGCTGG
>NZ_JBEZGQ010001714.1:0-1099 GCF_040650095.1 Actinoplanes sp. NPDC048791
GGCCACCACGGTCGCCGCGACCAGCGCGATCGCCGCGGCGGCCGAGATCGGGGTCTTCGCCACCGGCGGGCTCGGCGGCGTGCACCGCGAGGCCAACAGCACCTTCGACGAGTCCAACGACCTGACCACGCTGGCCCGTACGCCGATCGTCGTGGTCTGTGCCGGGGTCAAGTCGATCCTCGACGTCGGCGCCACCCTGGAGCGCCTGGAGACCCTCGGGGTCTCCGTCGCCGGGTACGGCACCCACCGCTTCCCCGGCTTCTTCGTCACCGACGGCGGTTTCGACGTCGACTGGCGGCTGGACTCCCCGAAGCAGGTCGCCGACGTCATCGCGGCCCGGGCTGACCAGGGCGTCGGCGCCGGCGCGCTGGTGCTGGGCAACCCGCTGCCGGCCGACGAGCAGCTCGACCCGGCCCTGCACGACCGCACCCTGGCCGAGGGGCTGGAGCTGCTGGCCCGGGACGGGGTCACCGGCAAGGCCGTGACGCCGTTCCTGCTGGCGCACTTCCACAGCAGCACCGAGGGCAGGAGCCTGGCCGTCAACGTACGGATCATCCTGCGCAACGCGGCCCTGGCGGCCCAGATCGCGGCCGCGGCCACCCCGGCCCCGGCGACCCTGGGCTTCGCGCTGCCGTGAGCGTGCTGGTGGTCGGTGACCTGGTGACGGACGTGCTGGTCACGCACGCCGGACCGCTCGCCGTGGGCTCCGACACCGAGGCGCGGATCCTGGTCGGCGGGGGCGGGCAGGCGGCCAACACGGCTGCCTGGCTCGCCTACGCCGGGGCGGGCGCCACCCTGATCGCCGCGGTCGGTGACGATCATGCCGGCCGGGAACGGATCGCCGAGCTGGTCGCCGCCGGGGTGCGGTGCACGGTGCGGGCCCATCCCGGGGTACCGACGGGCAGCGTGGTGGTGCTCAGTTCGGCTGACGAGCGCACCATGATCACCGACCGGGGGGCCGCGCTGCTGCTGGACCCGGCGGATGTCACGGCTGCCGTCAAGGCCGCGCAGGGCGTCACCCACCTGCATCTCTCCGGCTATCCCCTGCTGCACGCGGGGTCGCGGCCGGGTGGGCTGGCCGCGCTGGCGGCGGCCCGGG
>NZ_JBEZGQ010001715.1:0-1096 GCF_040650095.1 Actinoplanes sp. NPDC048791
GCGCCCACTGCCGCCAGTGCCGGTGATCGGTGCGGTACCGTGCGGCGCGAGGCCGGCGAGCGGTTAATCGCTTGGCGGCCGTGGCGGCGGGCGTTAACTTGCCGCCATGTCTCTTCGTAGTGAGCAGGCGCGTGACCATGCCGCGGTGGCCGCCGTCCATCGCAGCGGGTTCGGCCCCGGGCACGGAGACACGGTCGCCCAGCTGGTCGACGCCCTGCGGCGCGACGACCCCTCCGCACTCTCCCTGGTGGCCGAGGAGGGCGGTGAGGTCGTCGGGCACGTCATGGTCAGCCGGGCCTGGGTCGACGCCCCGCGGCGGCTGGTCGAGGTGAAGACGTTGAGCCCCCTCGCGGTCTCGCCGCCCTGGCAACGCCGCGGGATCGGCTCGGCCCTCGTCCGGGCCGCGCTGCGGCACCTCGACGAGCGTGGCGTTCCGCTGGTCTTTCTCGAAGGCGATCCGCGTTACTACTCGCGTCTCGGGTTCGTCCCCGCCGGGGAGCTCGGCTTCGGCAAGCCCTCGCTGCGCGTCCCCGACGCCGGTTTCCAGGTCGTGCGGTTCTCCGCCTACGAGCCCTGGATGACCGGCACGTTCGTCTACCCGTCCACGTTCTGGGAGTACGACTGCGTCGGCCTGCGCGACGAGGTGCCGGCCGCCTCAGAGCTCGGGTAGCCGCTCGCGGGCCTCCCTCAAGCGGGCGCCGAGATCCGGGGCGTCCCGCATCCGGTCAGGGAAGTCCGATGCCGCCAGGCGTTCGTCGATCTTTGCGATCGTCCCACTCGACACCGGGTAGTGGGCGCGTCCCAGCGCAAGCAGCAGGCGCAGGCAGTCCTCCGGTGACATCTCGTCCACCAGCGCCGTCGTCTCGGTCAAGACGTCGATGATCAGTTCTTGGCGCTCGCCGATGATCGGAGGCGGGTCCGCCAGGAGGCACTCCACCAGCGGCAGCAGATGCGCTGTTGGGTCGAACCACTGACTCGACCGGATCTGCAAAGCCAGGCGCACCACGTCGGCGGACGGCAGCCGGTGCGCATCCGTGGCGAGGCAGCGCAGCACCATGCCGACGGCGAGGCCGGGCGCGCCGGCCGGGGTGTCGGC
>NZ_JBEZGQ010001716.1:0-1095 GCF_040650095.1 Actinoplanes sp. NPDC048791
GCAGGTACGCCGGGCCGCCGACGCCGCGGCCCTGGACGCGCTGTCCGACGGCGGCACGATCAGCGCCGCCCACCTGCGTCGCGGCGCGCGCAGCCAGAACGCGGCCGGGCTGGAACGACTGGCCCGCCGGATCCAGCCCGGCGTCGGCTGGCCCGACCTGGTGCTCCCGCCGGTCGTGCTCGGGCAGCTGCGCGAGTTCGCGGCGCGGGCCCGGCACCGGCATCTGGTGCTCGACGACTGGCGGATGCGGCCGGGCGGCGGCCGGGGACGCGGCATCACCGGGCTGTTCGCCGGGGACTCCGGCACCGGCAAGACCATGTCGGCCGAGGTGATCGCGGCCGAGCTCGGCCTCGACCTCTACACGGTCAACCTGGCCACGGTGGTGGACAAGTACGTCGGCGAGACCGAGAAGAACCTGGAACGGATCTTCGCCGAGGCCGCCGGGGTCAACGGGGTGCTGCTGTTCGACGAGGCCGACGCCATCTTCGGCAAACGCTCCGAGGTGCGCGACGCCCACGACCGGTACGCCAACATCGAGAGCGCTTACCTGTTGCAGCGGATGGAGACCTTCGACGGGCTGGCCATCCTCGCCACCAACCTGCGGGCCAACCTGGACGAGGCGTTCACCCGCCGGCTCGACACCGTGGTGGACTTCCCCACGCCGGACGAGGCGCTGCGCCGTACGCTCTGGGACCGCTGCCTGGGCCGGCTGCTGCCGCGCGACCAGGACGTCGACCTCGGCTTCCTCGCGGCGGCCTTCGAGCTGTCCGGCGGCCACATCCGTTCGGCGGCGGTCACCGCGGCCTACCGGGCGGCCGACGGCGAGCGCGCGGTGACCATGACCGACGTCGTCGCGGCCGTGGCCAGTGAGTACCGCAAACTGGGCCGCCTCTGCCTGGAACGGGAGTTCGGCCCGTACCTCACGCATGCCCGATAGGGCAGCAGTTCTGCACTCACGGCGGTGCCCGCGATGCTTCCCGGCCCGGACCGGCGCCGCGATCCTGGAGCTGTCCGGAAGGGGGCGGTCATGCGCGCGCACGACCACGAGAGCGACACCGATGCCGGCCTGCGGCCCCGGGGCGACCGGGTCGGCCC
>NZ_JBEZGQ010001717.1:0-1095 GCF_040650095.1 Actinoplanes sp. NPDC048791
GCCTGGGAGCCAGAGGACTAGGACGCGACGACGGCGGACCCCCGCCACTCAGACGGACGGGTCCCAGGCGATCAGCTGGTCGAAGACCTGCCGGTCGCCGTCGATGTGCAGCGAGTCCATCGCGATGCGGCCGTAGCAGAACATGACCAGCTCATGGGCCGTGCCCCGCGCGGAGGCGTAGGCCACCTCCGGGTCCACGTCGGTGGCCGGCGTGGTGAGGCGGGCGGCCCGGGCGCCGTCGGCGGAGAACCAGAGCCGCCAGGAACGGCCCTCGGTGGTGTGGTAGTCGATGACCGCCGGCTTGTGCGGCCACGCGGCCGTGTTCGCGACGCAGGTGGTCACGAACTCGTCAACGCCGTCGAGCGCCACTTCCTCCGGCAGCGGCTGCGGGGCGCCCACGGTGAGCTGGGCGTCGTAGGTGTGCACGGCGACCTGCTGGAGCTGGTGCCGGGCGACGGCACCGCTGGTCTGCGGCGACTGCGACGGACCCCACCACGTCCAGCATCCACGGTCCGGGCCGGCCTCCCGCAGCGCGTCCAGCAGCTCCTGCGTCGCCGCGGTGAACCAGGCCAGCAGGGCCTCGCGTTCCCGGGGCGCCACCGGTGCTGTCATCGCCGGCGGTGCGTCGGCGGGCCCCGCGGCCACGGTGGCGGCCCACCTGCGGCGCCCGTCGCCCAGGTGCTGGACCAGGTCGAACAGTGTCCACTCGGGGCAGGTCGGCACCTGCGCGTCGAGGCTGGGTGCCGCGGCGACGGCCGCCCGGAAAGCGGTCGATCGTTCGTCCATCAGCCGCAACAGGTCGGCGAACGCAAGAGTGTTTTCCACCGCGGGTTTGTACCACTCCCCTGCGACATCCGACAGCGGATTTCCTCACCCTGGGGGCGCAGGTGGCCGGCCGAGCAGCACCAGGATGTGCCACAGGTACTTGCACAGCTGCAGCGTCCCGGCGTCTCTGGCCTGCCGGGCCGCGTGCCCGATGACCGCGGCGTCGATCAGCGGCGGTCCCAGGCTGCGGGCCAGCGCGGCCGCCTCCGGGCCCCGCAGGTCGTCGGGGAAGTCCGTGGCCGGCAGGACAAAACCGGGGTGGTACCGCAG
>NZ_JBEZGQ010001718.1:0-1094 GCF_040650095.1 Actinoplanes sp. NPDC048791
CGGCGCGCAGGACCGCGGCGAGGAGGTCGGCTCCCAGGGGTAGGTCCTCGACGGCTCGCCGGCGGGCCGCGCGCACGTCGGCGGGTTCGCGGCGCCGCAGGAACTGATCCACCCCGACGGCGGTGGCGATCCCGAACGGCACGGCCCACCAGTGTCCGACCAGCCCGACCACCGCGAGGCCGGCAGCGACGTCGATCAGGAAGCGCGGGCTGCGGCCGGGCGAGCCGCCGGGCGACCTGCCCAGTCGGAGTAGTCGCCGCCGGACTGCCCACCGCCGGGCGAACGACAAGCCGAGGAGTGCCGCCAGCCCGACCAGGCCGAGGATGGCGATCAAGGGATCACCTCACGGACCGGCGTCAGCGCGAAGAGCGCTGCGGTGGCGTTCAGCAGCTCAGCCCGTGGACAGGGTGGAGGGGACGATTCGAGAGCTCGTGCGGCGTGCAGGATCGCGGCGGCGCAGCAGGGCTTGAAGGGAACTTGGGCCGGTCGACCCGGTCGAAGAAACGCGGCAGCTCCGCACATCGGCTCGGTTGTCATCGCGTCGGTCCGTTCGAAAGCCGGTCGGCCCAGAGGAGGCCGGCGCACTGCAGGAGGACCGCCCCGATTGCGCACGCCGCTCCCATCGGCGTCCCCAGCAGGACATCCAGCGGGTCGACCCCGATCCCGTAGCCGAGCGCAATCCCGCCGACCGGCAACCCCGCCAGTAGCAACGCGGTGGCCTGGGCGCCGGCCGCCTGGGCCGCCGCTGTGGCCCGCGAGCGGTCACCGGCCCGGGCGTCGGCCTCGATCCGCTCGACGAGATCAGCAGCGGGCGCACCGGTCTGCTCGGCCAGCCGCATCACCGCGGCGGTCAACTCGGCCAGCCGATGATCGGAGTCGCGCGAGCTCGACGGTGAGGCAGCGAGGGGCATTGCCCCCACCGCCAAGCCGGCACGCAGGTCGGCGGCCAGCGCGTTCAAACCGTCGAGTCTGCGGGACCGCGCCGCGACACCGCGGCGACGGGCAGCGCGACGGACAGCGGCCCGAGCCCCGAGCGCCCCGTAGACCGCGAGCACCAGCCCAGCCACCGGCCCGCCCACGATCGTGCCCACCAC
>NZ_JBEZGQ010001719.1:0-1094 GCF_040650095.1 Actinoplanes sp. NPDC048791
CGGCGATCCGCGCGCCCTTACCGATCCGGGCGCCGGGCATCAGCGTGCTGCGGGACCCGACCCGGGCGCCCGCTCCCACGCGCACCTTGCCGATGTGGACGAGGTCGCCGTCGACCCAGTGGCCCGACAGGTCGACCTCCGGCTCGATCGCCGCGCCCCGGCCGAGCTTCAGCAGGCCGGTGACCGGCGGCGCGGAGTGCAGGTCGACGTCGGGGCCGAGCTGAGCGCCGAGCGCCCGGGCATAGGTGGTCATCCAGGAGGCTCCGGCCACGCTGGTGGCACCGGACAGCTCCGCGAGCCGTTCGGCGGCCCACAGCCGCAGGTGCACACCGCCACCACGCGGGTAACTGCCCGGGCGTACGCCGCGCAGCAGCAGCCGGGCTCCGGCGGCGGCCACGGCGATCCGGCCGAGCGGGCTGAACAGCAGCGCCCAGCCCAGCGCCACCCACCACCAGGACACGACCGGCGTCCAGGACGCCGGGGCCAGCAGGGCCAGGACGTTGCCGAGGGCGGCCAGCACGGTCAGCCAGCGCAGCCCGACCAGTGCGAGCATCGGAACCATCAGCACGGCCTGGACCAGCCCGGCGCGGCGCGGCGTCGGCCGGACCTCCCGGCGGGTCGCCGCGGTGGTGTCGAGAGCGTCCAGCACGGCCGCCAGCCGCGACAGCCTCGGGTGCAGGTAGATGTCGGCCACCGAGACCCGCGGGTGCCGCCGGCGGATCCACGCCACCAGCTGCGCCGCGTTCAAGCTGCCGCCGCCGTGGTTGAAGAAGTCGGCGTCCGCCTCGGTGGGACGCACTCCGAGGATCTCGGCCCAGCCGCCGGCGAGCCACTCCTCGGTCGCGGTCAGCTCACCGGCCGCGTCCTCGGCGACGGCCAGCGGCCAGGGCAGCGCGGCCCGGTCCACTTTGCCGGAGGTGCGGGTCGGCAACGCGTCCACCACGGCCAGCAGCGGCACGAGCGCGGCCGGCAGCTGCACACGGATGCGCAGCGCCGCCGCGGCATCGTCGAAGGCAGCACCGTAGGCCGGCTCCGCGTACCCGACCAGCTGTTGATTGCTGGCAGCGGTCCGCTGGACCGCCGCGGCGGCCCCG
>NZ_JBEZGQ010001720.1:0-1092 GCF_040650095.1 Actinoplanes sp. NPDC048791
GTCGAGGCGCCGGACCGTCCCCACGGCCTGGCCGGCCACGACGGTGAGCGCGACCACGCCGAGAAGGAAGACGATGATCAGCACCAGGTCCGACCGGTCCGCCCCGCCGGCCCAGAGGTAGCCGGCGGTGACCGCGAACAGCAGCGCGGCGGCCCCGGCGGGCGCCGCGACCAGCCACAGCAGCCGACCCCGCAACAGGGTGTCGTCCGGCGCGGGCACGGCGGACGAGGGTGATTCGGGCATGGGCGTCCTCAGTCGGCGGGAGACTTTGTGGTGGCTACGCATTCAGCGAATTCCACTGTGGAAGCAGCGACCACTCTAGTGCTCCGGAAAATCTTGTCCAGCGAAGTCGCGGAATGCCAGCAGAACCGCGCGCGCCGAACCGCCCGGCCGTATTTCTGCACAAGGACTGTCGTCAAAGGACGCTGATTGATTCCGGCCGGCCGAGAGGCGCGCGGGCACCACGGCACCGTTGGACGACTGCGCCTGCCACGGCCGCGACCAGCGCCACCACCAGGGCGGTCAGCTGGAGGATTGTGCCCCAGCGGCGGCCACCGCCGGCGCCCACCGGCGCCGCCACCACACGCAGTTCGCGGCCGCGGCCAGCACGATGGTCAGTCCAGGAGGGACAGTGGGATGCTCATTCGTTCAGGATCAGTTCCGTGGCGTGCCGGGACGCGGCCAGCAGCACCGGATCCGGATCGCGCTGCCACATCTCGATCGCCGCGTCGGCGAACTTGATGGCGTGCGCGTCCCCGGACTCGGTGGCCTGCTGCAGCACGGCCGGCGCATCACCGGCACCGGGTGTGAAGGCGCGAGCAGTCGGGGGAGCGTAGGCGGCCGTCACCGCGGCAGTGGCCGCCCACGCCGCCGCGAGGCTCGGCCCGTGCAGCGCGACCGGTAGCGAGGGCAGAGTTCGCAGTACGGCCAGCGGTGCCGTTGCCGCGTGCACGAGCAGCACCGGGTTCCCGTACCCATGGGTGGTGTGCAGGCGGACCGCCGCCGTGACGATCCCGGCCAGCCGGTCCTCGACGGTGTCCTGATCCGGGCCGGGCACCGCCCCTACCGCGGCCGGCCAGCCCGGCAGGTCGG
>NZ_JBEZGQ010001721.1:0-1091 GCF_040650095.1 Actinoplanes sp. NPDC048791
CGGCGCCGGGCCGGGGCGAGCCGGGGGTGCCACAGCTCCGCGGGGTCGGCGGGGGCACCGGTGGCCGGTGCGGTCTTGCCCTCGGACGGCGGCAGCAGGATGAGCACGCCGCGAGGTTACAAGTCCGGCTCGGTGGCCAGCGCGTCGGCCACGCTGGGATAGACCTCCAGCACCGGCAGCAGCCCGGCGACGTGCAGCAGGCTGCGCAGTTGGTCGCCCGGGGCGGCCAGCCGCAGCCAGCCACCGGCGGCGACGGCCCGCTCGTGCCCGTTGACGAACGAGCGCAGCCCGGTGGAGTCGCAGAACCCGATGCCGGAGACGTCGACGACCACCCGCGGCACCGGCCGGTCCAGCACCTGCTCCAGGGTGGTGCCGAGCACGGTGTCGGTGCCACCGTCCAGGTCGCCGCGCACGGAGATGATCACGGTGTCGTCGGGGTTACCGATGACGGACACTTGCACGACTGGGCCTCCCCGGGCACGACGGAGACCTCTTTCTGCCCAATCACGAGGCCGGTGGAACCTGCGGCACCGTGATCGTCGTGCGGACCGTCGCCTGGTCGATCTCGCTGACCCGGACGGTGAAGCTGATCTCGTACGTGCCGGGCAGCGGGAACGTCAGCGCGCCGACCGCGTCGTTGCGGGGCGTGAGGGGCAGCATCGGCTCGGACACCGGTTCCAGATCCTGGCCCTGCAGGCGGGTCGTGACGGTCCACTCGGGGGCCGGCAGCGGCTTGCCCTCCGGCGTGTAGGTGAAGCCGTGCACGGTGTTGTTCTCGCCCAGTTCCACCGGGTAGACGTAGTACTGCAGCGTGAACAGCTCCGAGGTGAGGGTCTGCGAGACCCCCTTCTCCGTGCTCGCGGCCCGCTCACCGGTGGCGCTGCGGCCGGGCGTGACCTGCACCAGTACGGCGCTGAGCCCCAGCACCAGCACGGTGGCGGCCACCTCGGCCCCGACCGTACGCCGCAACGTGGCCACCCCGCCGGCGCGCACCTGGGCCCGCTGCACCATGCGCCGCGCGAAGGCAGCCGCGGCCAGCACCCCGGCCAGGATCACGATCTTGCCGAGCAGGAGTCGGCCGTACCCGGTGC
>NZ_JBEZGQ010001722.1:0-1084 GCF_040650095.1 Actinoplanes sp. NPDC048791
GTCGGCAGCCGGGCGCGAGCCGAGCACCTCGATGGTGCCGGCCGTCGGCGTGATCATGCCGGCGGCGAGATTGAGCAATGTGGACTTGCCCGCGCCGTTCGGCCCGACCAGCCCGACGACGCGGCCGGCGGGCACGGTCAGCGTGACGTCGGTGAGGGCGGGCCGGCTGCCATAGCTCTTGCTCAGTCCCTGGGTGCGCAGGACCGGATTCATGGGGTCACCTCGGTTGCCTTTCGGAATGTCGTCATGAACAGGGCCTCGATGCTGTCGGCGTCGAGCCCGGCCCGGTGGGCCTTCTCCAGCCAGGAGAGCAGCTCCCGGCGCAGCGGTTCGTGGGCGGCCAGCGAGTCGTCGGCCAGGCTGTGGGTCACGAAGGTGCCGAGCCCCGGGCGGGGGGTGACCAGGCCGAGATGTTCCAGCTCCCGGTAGGCCTTGAGCACCGTGTTGGGGTTGATCGCCAGCTTGGCCACGACCTCCTTGACCGTGGGGAGCTGATCCCCGACGGACAGCAGGCCGAGCCGCAGCGCCCGCTGCACCTGCTGCACGAGCTGCAGGTACGGCGAGACGCCGGACCGGACGTCCAGGTGAAAGTCGATCACAGGTTTCTCGCTTTAACTAGGCTACTAGCACTATAGAGAAAGCGACCTCCCGGCTGTCAAGGGACAATGCGGCCACCGGGGCTTCGATAGCGTGCTGCGCATGGCTGAGACCCCGGAGTATCTGCGCCCGTTCGTCCTGTCACCGCCGGCCCGCGAGCCGGAGCGGACGGACACAGTGGACACCTACCGGCCTGACGGGGAGGGCCCGTTCCCGGTCGTCGTGGTGGTGCACGGCGCGCCGCTGCCGCCCGGGCTGGAGGCGCAGCCCCGGGACTGGCCGCTCTATCGCGGATACGGCCGGCTGCTGGCCGAGCAGGGGCTGCTCACCGCCGTGGTCGGCTATCAGCTGCCCATCACGCCGGGCCCGGACGGCCTCGTGCTGGACTACGCCACGGCGGCGGATCAAGTCGCCGCCGCCGTGACGGCTGCCCGGGCCGATCCGCGCGCTGACGCGGACCGGGTGGTGCTGTGGTTCGTCTCCGGCG
>NZ_JBEZGQ010001723.1:0-1083 GCF_040650095.1 Actinoplanes sp. NPDC048791
GTGGCTGCCGCCGGCCCGGGCCAGAGAGAGCAGCGCCGTGACAGCGGCCGTGACGGCGCTGGCCGGCCGGGTGCGGCGGGTGCACGTCCACATCGACCTCGACGTGCACGACCCGTCGACCGCCCCGGCCAACAGCTACGCGGCGCCGGACGGCCTGCTGCCCGGCGATGTCCACGGCATCCTGCGGCACCTCGCCGAGCGGATCCCGATCGGCTCGGCGACGCTGGCGGCGTGGGACCCCAGCTACGACGTCGACGATCGCATGCGGGGCATCGCCCTCGACCTGGTCGAGCTGCTGGCCGGCCTGAGCTCGGCGTCGTAGTGGACCGCGGTCAGCTCTGCTGCTGCATGGACCACATCTGCCAGACCGTCGTACGCACCGAGCGGGGCTGCTCCAGGACGACCCGGATGGCGTGGGCCACGTCCTCTGCGCGCAGGTAATCGTCCAGCTCCGGGGAGCCCTCCGTGCGGCCCGCGCCGATGGCGAACTCCGTGGCGGTGCCGGCCGGGCAGATCAGCGTCACCCGGGTGCCCTCCGCGCGCAGCTCCCGGTCCAGCGAACCGGCCAGGCCCACCTGGGCGTGCTTGGTGCCCGCGTAGACGGCCTCGTCGGCGCCGCCGCGGAAGCCCGCCACCGAGCTGACGATCACCACGTCACCGCCGTCACCCTGCTCCCGGAAGCGGCGCACCGCCGACCGTACGCTCCAGACCGTGCCCAGGTAGTTGGTCTCCACCATCTCGGTGAGCTGGTCGTCGCCCAGGTCGAGGATGCCGCCGTACGCGCCGATCCCGGCGTTGGCCACCATCGTGTCCAGCCGGCCCCAGCGCTCGACCGCGGCCGCCACCAGCGCGTCGTTGTGGGCCGGGTCGCGGACGTCGCCGACCACCGGCACCACGTTGTCCTTGCCCAGCGCCTCCACGAGCTGCTCCAGCCGTTCCTCCCGGCGGGCACTCACCGCGACCCGGGCCCCCGCGCCGACCAGCGCGTGGGCGGTGGCGGCACCGATGCCGGCGCTCGCTCCGGTGACGGCGACAACCGTGTCGGCGAGGGTACGGGTGGGGGAGTACGGCATGACTTCCTCC
>NZ_JBEZGQ010001724.1:0-1082 GCF_040650095.1 Actinoplanes sp. NPDC048791
TCCCACTGGCAGGAGCGCACGCTGGGCCTGCCGGCCGAGAACCCCGACGGGTACGCGCACGGCTCCCTGATCGCCGACGCCCCGCAGCTGCGCCGGCCGTTGCTGCTGGTGCACGGCATGATCGACGACAACGTGCTGCCGGTGCACACGATGAAGCTGTCCGCGGCGCTGATGGCGGCGGGCCGTCCGCACACCGTGCTGCCGCTGCCGGGCGTGACCCACATGGGCGCGTCGGTGCCGGGCCTCTGGGAGTACGAGCTGGCCTTCCTGCGGGAGTCCCTAGGTATCGCCTCCTGACGCTGCTCAGCCGCCGGCGATCGCCGGCGGCAGATCGTCGAACCAGGCCAGCATGGCCCGCTCGTACGCGAGCCCGAACGCCAGCGTGGCCACCGCGTACGGTTCGGCCTCGGCCGCGCCGGGCGGCAGCTCCGCGTCGATCTGCTCGTACGCGGCCAGCCGGGCGGCGTGCGCCTCCCGGTGCCGGGCGACGACGGTGGCCAGCTGGTCCGCCGGGACGTGCCGGCCGAACATGATCGTCAGCAGCAGCGGGAAGCGGATCGTCTCCGGCTCGGGCTCCCGGGAGACCCAGGCCGTGAACGCTGCCCGGCCGGCGTCCGTGATCGCGTACGGGCGCCGGTCCCGCCGGCCGCGTTCCTGCGCCTCGACCAGCCCGTCGGCGGCCATGGCGGCCAGCTCCCGGTACACCTGGCTCTGGGTGAGCGACCAGAAGTCACCGATGCGGGACTGGGCTGTGGCGACCAGGTCCCAGCCGGACATCGGTCCCTCGTGCAGGAAGCCGAGCAGCGAGGCGGCGGTGGCGTTGAGCGGACGGGATGGCATCCGGCGCTCATAGCGGTCCACGCCACGGCGGGAGGCCTCGGTCTGCTGCTCGCCGTGCCGGTGATCCTGGCGCCCAAGCGGCGGGGCCGGCACCCGATGCTCGGCCGGGCCTACGCGGTCAGTGCCGCGGTGTTGTGCCTGACCGCGTTCGGCCTGGTCGCGTACGACCCCGGGCGGCTGGTTGGGCTGGCCGTCCTGGGCACGCTGACTGCGCTGTGGGTGGGCGGCGGGGTCTGGCTGGC
>NZ_JBEZGQ010001725.1:0-1080 GCF_040650095.1 Actinoplanes sp. NPDC048791
CCGCTGGTCGTCGGCCACCGGGGCGCGTCGGGCTACCGGCCGGAGCACACCCTGGCCTCGTACGAGCTGGCCGCGCGGATGGGCGCCGACTTCATCGAGCCGGACCTGGTCATCACCAAGGACCGCGTCCTGGTCGCCCGGCACGAACCGGAGATCGGCGGCACCACCGACGTCGCGTCGCGGCCGGAGTTCGCCGCCCGCAAGCGCACGGTGCTGCTCGACGGGGTGTCGGTGACCGGCTGGTTCACCCACGACTTCACCCTGGCCGAGCTCAAGACGCTGCGGGCCGTCGAGCGCATCCCGCAGCTGCGCCAGCACAACACGCTGTACAACGGGCTGTTCGAGGTGCCGACCTTCCAGGAGGTGCTGGACCTGCGCAAGCGGCTCTCCCGGGAGCTGGACCGCGAGATCGGCGTCTTCCCGGAGACCAAGCACCCGACCTACTTCCGCGGCCTCGGCCTGGAACTGGAGGCGCCGCTGGTGCGCGCCCTGCGCCGCAACGGGCTGGACCGGGCCGACGCCAAGGTGTTCGTGCAGTCGTTCGAGGCGACGAACCTGGCCGCGCTGCGCACCCGGTACAAGCTGCGGGCGCCGCAGGTGTTCCTGACCGGTGCGTCCGGCGGGCCGTTCGGCGACCCGAAGACCTACGCGGAATACCTCACCCCGGCGGGCCTGCGGGGGCTGTCCCGCTACGTCGACGGCATCGGACCGGACAAGGCCCAGGTGATCCCGCGCCGGGCCGACGACACCCTGGGTACGCCGACCAGCCTGGTTGCCGACGCGCACGCGGCCGGGCTCAAGGTCATCCCGTACACGTTCCGGGCGGAGAACCAGTTCCTGCCGGCCGACTACCGGACCGGCACCGACCCGGCGGCCTACGGCCGGGCCATCGACGAGCAGGTGACGTTCCTGCGGACCGGCCTGGACGGCCTGTTCACCGACCAGCCCGACATCGGAGTGCTGGCCCGCGCGGCCGCCCTCGCCCGCGTCTGAGCTGGGGTCAGCCGGCCAGGCGGCGGACCAGCTCGGTGCGCGACCGCACCCCCAGCCGGGCGAACACAGTCCGCAGGTGGTGGTCGA
>NZ_JBEZGQ010001726.1:0-1070 GCF_040650095.1 Actinoplanes sp. NPDC048791
CTACACCGGCAGCGTCTCCAAGTCCCTGGCCCCGGGCATGCGCCTGGGCTGGCTGATCGCGCCGCGCGCGCGGCACGCCGACCTGGTCACCGCCAAGCACGCCAGCGACCTGGGCAACCCGGCGCTGCCCCAGCTGATCTTCGCCCACCTGCTGGCCGGCGGCGACTACGAACGTCACCTGCGCTCGGTCCGCCGCCGGCAGGTCCGCCGCCGCGATGCCCTGCTGCACGGCCTGCGCGAGCACGTGCCCCATGCGCGCGTCGAAGGCGTCGCCGCCGGGCTGCACCTGCTCATCACCCTGCCCGGGCCGGCCGACGACACCGAGCTGGCGCGCCGCCTCGAGCAGGACGGCGTCCGCGTCCACCCGCTCTCCTGGCACCGGCTGCTCGACGGGCCGCCGGGTCTGGTGCTGGGCTACGCCGCCCTGCCCCCGGACCGCCTGCTGGAGGCGGCCCGCCGGATGGGACGCGTGCTGGGCGCTCAGCGCGCCCGATAACGGGTACGGCTGCCGAAGGTCCGGTCCTCCAGCTCGACCCAGGCCAGCTGCGGCGATGGCTTACGAGGTGGAGGTCGAGCGGACGTTCGGCGAGCTGGCCGCGGTGGCGCCGTCAGTCGAGCAGGCTGCTGTAGTCGGCGATGGTCAGCGGGGTGTCGGCCAGCGAACCGTCCGAGCGCGGCACCCACAGCGGCGCGCCGTCCGCCAGGAAGGACACCGTGCCCACGTCCGGCAGGCTGGTCAGCGTGCAGACGATCTGCCCGAACGCGAGCACCTCGTCGCTGCGTACCCCCGGCCCGGCCCGGTCGCCCAGGGTGACGGTGGCGCGCCGGCCGGCCAGGTCGATCCTCGTCACGGTCGTCGTGGTCAGCGCGCTGGACAGGCCGTCCTCGCTCTCCTCCGCGGTCGGGCCGGCCAGCAGGGCGTCGAGCTGCTGGGCCGGGGTCAGCGGCGCGGGCACCCGGCGCGGCACCCGCACGAGCCGGCCGTCGCGGACCAGGTAGAGCCGCAGCACCGTCGAGCCGGCCACCTGCGCCGCCGGGCTGCCGGACCGGTCCACCGGGCCCGAGGCGCC
>NZ_JBEZGQ010001727.1:0-1069 GCF_040650095.1 Actinoplanes sp. NPDC048791
CCCAGGTGGCGTTGCTGGGGGAGCGGCTGCGGGCCGTCGACTGGCCGTCACGGCGGAGCCGGCGGTCCCGGACCGGGCACTCCGGGCGGCGGATCGCGTTGCGGCCGACACTGACCCGGGCCCGGCGCACCGGGTGGGAGCCGGTCGCCCTGGTGCGCTCCCGGCCCGTACGGCGACCGCGCCGGGTCGTGCTGCTCTGCGACGTCAGCCAGTCCATGCAGGCCCAGGCCACCGCGTATCTGCACCTCATGCGGGCCTTCGCGACCGTGGCCGAGGCGGAGGTCTTCGCCTTCGCCACCACGCTGACCCGGCTCACCGTCGTGCTGCGGCACACCTCCGCGGTGGCCGCCGTCGAACGGGCCGGGGAGCTGGTCACCGATCGCTTCGGCGGTACGCGCATCGCGGGCAACCTGCGGGCGCTGCTCGCCTCGCACCACGGCAACGCCGTCCGCGGGTCGGTCGTGGTCATCGGGTCCGATGGCTGGGACAGCGATCCGCCCGCCGAGCTCGCCGCGGTGCTGGCCCGGCTGCGGCGGCGCGCGTACCGGATCATCTGGATGAACCCGCGCGCCGGGGCGCCGGGCTTCGCGCCGCGGGTCGGCGCCATGGCCGCCGCCCTGCCGTTCTGCGACCGGTTGCTGCCGGCCGGGACCTTCGGCGACCTGACCCGGGTCGCCGCGGAGATCGCCGCGGTCAGCTCCAGAGGGTCACGTGCACCGACGGCCTGAAGTGACCCACCGTCACTCCGGCGCCGCGCATCATCGCCTGGATCCCCCGCGGGGTCGCCGCGAAGCGGGCCAGCTCGGCCGCCGCTGACGGCGCCGCCTGCCCCACCAGCATCAACGAGTGCCACACCGCGTCGAAGGTCACCTGCGGGCCGGTGACGTGGACCAGGTGACCGTGCGCCACGTCCTGCGCCACCGTGAACGACAGCCCGGCGGCCACGCCCTTGCCGCGCTTCGCCTCCTCCAGCGCCGCCGCGTGGCTCTGGAAGATCTGCTGCCGGTCCTCCGGAACGCCCAGCCGGCGCAGCATCGCCGGCACCGCCCCGGAGTCCGCCGCCGCCGAC
>NZ_JBEZGQ010001728.1:0-1067 GCF_040650095.1 Actinoplanes sp. NPDC048791
CGGGCGCCCGTCCCGCCTCGGACCGATGGGCCCACGACCCAGACCGACATCACGGGGATCGCCAAGTGCGACACCGCCGCCGGTGAGTGGACCGTCACCTGGACGATCACCAACAACTGGACCGAAATGGCCAAGGTGGACAAACTGACCACCGCGCCGGCCCCGGTCCCCGGCCTGGCCGACGGCGGTTTCCTCAACCGCCGCCAGGAGAGCGGCACCATCGGCAAGACGATCTTCACCCAGGTGCTGCGGAACAGCCCCGCGGAGGCCTCGGTCTCGTTCGTGGCCGTCTGGGCGAAGACCAAGGACGCCGACAACAAGGCCACCGTCCAGCTCGGCGCGTGCGAGAAGCCCGAACCGCCGTGCGTGGAGCAGGCGCAGGCGCGTTTCCACCACGAGTTCGCCATCAAGGACGGCCAGGCCACGGCGTCGGTGACGCTGGACGACGACGTCAAGCTCTGCAACGCCGAGCCGGTGACACTGGTGACCTACTTCGCGCCGAAGCCGCAGTTCTCGGTGCCGCAGTACGTCTTCGCGCACCAGACGGCGACGATCAGCAACGAGCAGCGCACGGTCACCCTGGCCGCGCAGCTGCCGGCCTGCAACACCCAGGCCGACCTGTTCTTCGGGGGCGAGGACGACATCATCGGTGAGATCACCGACGGTGGTAAGCGCTACGACAACCTCAAGCTGGGCAGCAGCAACGGCCTCGGCGGCCGCTCGAAGGGCCCGCAGGGCTGGTACAACGGCGGCACGAAGGGCTGTCACCAGCCGGCCGTGCAGCCGGTGTCCCAGTGCGACGGCACGGTCGATGTGAACCTGAGCAACACCGGCGAGCAGACGAAGTACCCGGTCGACTTCACGGTCCGGGCCGGCGACTTCACCACGACGGTGACCGTGGCACCCGGCAAGGGCGAGACGGTACGGGTGCCGGCCGGCAGCGGCCCGATCACGGTGACCGCGGACGGCATGCAGGACGTCGCCTACGAATGGCAGCGCCCGGAGAACTGCCCCACCGGCACCCCCGAGGAGCTGGCCGACGTGCCCGACAGCCACACCGGGCAGTT
>NZ_JBEZGQ010001729.1:0-1062 GCF_040650095.1 Actinoplanes sp. NPDC048791
CGATCCGCAGACCGCGGACGAGCTCGGCGTGCGGACGGTGACGTCGTGACGTTGACTCAGCTCAAGAGAGTCCGCTGGGGTGTCCGAGTCGCGGTGGCGCTGGGCCTCGACCAGCTCGGTGTGGCTGGCGGCCTGCCAGGGCAGCCGGCCGGACAGGCAGTGGTAGAGCAGCACGCCGAGGGAGTACATGTCCGAGGCCGGGGTCGCGGGCAGTCCCTCGAAGCGTTCCGGGGCGACGTAGGCCGGCGTGCCCATGACCGGGCCGTCCGGGTCGGGATCGTGGCTGCCGACCGCCGCCGCGATGCCGAAGTCCAGGACCTTGGCCCCGGCCGGGGTCAGCATGATGTTGGCCGGCTTGATGTCACGGTGCACGACGTGCTCGGCGTGGGCGGCGGCCAGGGCGGCCGCGACCTCGGCGCAGACGCGTACGGCGATGCGCCAGTCGAAGAGCCCGGCGCCGAGGTGCTCGCTGAGCGTCTGCCCGTCGACCAGCTCCATGACGATGTACGGCACCTCGCGGCCCGGCGACAACGACGTGCCGAAGTCGTGCACGCCGGCGACGTTGGGATGAGCCAGCCGGGCGGCCGAACGCGCCTCGGTGCGGACCAGGTCGACGCCGTTGACCTCACCCAGCGTGCCCTCGACCGCGGGCGCCATGATCTTGACCGCGACGGGCCGGTCCAGCACCTGGTCGTGTCCACGCCACACTTCGGACATACCGCCGATGCCGATGCGCTGCTGGAGCTGATACCGCCCGCCCAGCGTCCGCATTGCCGCCCCCTGTTCCGTCACCGCGAGTTCGCCCCCCTCGAGGTTGCAGGCGACGTACCCCCGCCTCCGGCAGGGCAAACGCTCCCCGCGGGCATCAGCCGATCGGGTCGAGGCGGAACACGCCCTGCTCACCCGGCACGACGACGATGTGGTCGTCGACGTCCCGGCCCGTACCGATGCGCAGCGAGACGCCGGCCGCGACCCGTCTGGTGAGCAGCTTGCGCACGCCGTCGCGGCGCAGCGCGGCCAGGCCGGGCCGGGCGGCCCGGCGCATCCGCGCGGCCTGCTCCC
>NZ_JBEZGQ010001730.1:0-1062 GCF_040650095.1 Actinoplanes sp. NPDC048791
GCGGCTGCGGCGGGCCGGGCCGGGTCAGCGGTACGACTTCACGATCTACCTGGCCACGCCCCGTACCCGCGACCGGCTCTGCGGCAGTAGCTCCGACGCCTACACGTCCTGCCGCAACGGTGACCGCGTCGTGCTCAACGTGGCCCGCTGGGTCAAGGGCGTGCCGCGGTACGGCTCCTCGCTCGCGGTCTACCGGCAGTACATGGTCAACCACGAGGTCGGGCACCGCCTCGGGCACGGTCACGAGCGCTGCCCGGGCAAGGGTGCGCCTGCGCCGGTCATGCAGCAGCAGACCCTGGGACTGCACGGCTGCCGGGCGAACGCGTGGCCGTACCGCGGCGGAAAGCGGTATGCGGGACGCTCCGGCGCGTACGCCGATCCGGTGCCGCCGCCGGACCGCGGGGTCCGCCGTCCGGGTTAGGCCGAACGCGGCCCCCGCGCACCGGATGGATCATCGTGTCGGCCGACGCGGCAGAACGACGGCAAAGGTGTGGATCGTCCGGTTTTACCACCGTAGGTTGGGACCTGACCCCACAAGAGTCTTCTGTCAGGAGAACCATGCACAGCCACCGCCTCAGCGCCGCTGCGACCCACCGCCGCTGGGCCTTCGTCCTCACCCTGGCCGCCGCGGCCATCGCCGGGGGCACCCACCTGATCTCCTGACGCTACGACGGCACCTCGTCGTCATAGCTGCCCGACGGGCCCGCGTACCGCTCGCCGTCCCGGTACGGCCACGCGTTGGCCGTGCACCCGTGCAGGCCGAGCGTCTGCTGCTGCATGACCGGGGCCGGTTCGCCCTTGCCGGGGCAGCGCTCGTGACCGTGCCCGAGGCGGTGCCCGACCTCGTGGTTGACCATGTACTGGCGGTAGACCGCGAGCGGGGCGCCGTAGTGCGGCACGCCGTGCGCCCAGCGGGCCACGTTGAGCACCACCCGGGCGCCGTTGCGGCAGGACGTGTAGCCGTCCGGGACGTCCTGGCACAGCTCGTCCCGGGTGCCGGGTGTGACCAGGTAGATCGTGAAGTCGTACCGGTCGCCCGGGCCGTCCCGGCGCAGCTGCCGG
>NZ_JBEZGQ010001731.1:0-1062 GCF_040650095.1 Actinoplanes sp. NPDC048791
CCCGCAGCCGCGCGACCCTGCCGAGCGCCCCGAGCCCGGCGAGCCGCCGGCAGCCGGTCCGGCCAAGGGCACCGCACGTCCGGTGTCCGCCAGTGCCTCCGTGCCCGTGGCGAGCCGGGTGGCTCCGCCCGCGGACGCCGAGGAGGTGCCCCCGCCAGCCGCAGCGAGCCCGCAGCCGCGCGTCTACGGTCGTCCGGCCCCGGTTGACGAGCCCGCGCCGCAGTCGCCGTACCAGGACGAGGATCAGCCGGTCAGCGGCGCGTTCGGCGCGGCACCCACCTCGGGTGCCCGCGAGTCCGCGCCGACCTCCGGCGCCTACGGCCAGCCCCCGGAGAATCCGTACGCCCGCCCGGCGGACGGCACCTACGGCAAGCCGCCGGCGAGCCCCTTCGCGCCGCAGACCGACGGCAGCTACGGCACGCCGCCCGCGAGCCCGTTCGCCCCGCCGGCCGACAACCCTTACGCCAAGCCGGCCCCCGCGGACAATCCCTACGCCAAGCCGGCCCCCACGGACGGCACCTACGGCGCGCCGGCATCTGCCGACGGCACCTATGGGAAGCCGGCGACCGCAGACGGCACGTACGGCACGCCCGTGCCCACCGACGGCACCTACGGGCGCCCGTCCGAGGCCCCGTTCGGCACCCGGCCGTCGTCCGGCGCATCCCCGTTCGGGGACGACCAAAGCGACCGGCCCGGCAGCGCGAGCGACCGACCCGGCGGCCTCAGCGACCGGCCCGGCGGCCAGGACGACCGGCCCGGCAACCAGGGAGAATGGCCCGGCAGCCTGAGCGACCGGCCCGGCGGTCAAAGCGACCACCCCGGCAGCCAGGGAAGCTGGCCCGGCGGTCAGGAAGACCGGTCCGGCCAGGACGACCCCTTCGCTGTCCGTCCGTCCTCGGGCGCGTTCGGCGCACCCCCTGAGCACGGCGGCCCCTCAACGGATTCCGGCGCCCCCGAGACCGCACCGACCTCCGGTGCCTTCGGCGCAGCACCGACGTCCGGTGCGTTCGGCGCGGCACCGACGTCCGGTGCGTTCGGCGCGGCACCGACGTCCGGCGGCGC
>NZ_JBEZGQ010001732.1:0-1061 GCF_040650095.1 Actinoplanes sp. NPDC048791
ATGAATTGCGCACCCCGCTCGCCACGATGCGCGCGTCGCTGGACGTCGCGGTGGCCAAGCCCGGGCCGGTGCCGCCGCAGACGGTGGCGCTCGCCGGCCGCCTGCGTACCGAGCTGGACCAGGTCGACGGTCTGCTCGACGGCTTGCTCATCCTGGCCCGCACCCAGCACGGCGCGCTCGCCGACCGCGCCCCGGTCTCGCTGGGCGAGCTGGTCACGGAGGTGATGTCCGCCCGCGCCGCCGACCTCGCGGCCAAGCGGCTCACGGTCGACACCGACGTGCGGCGCGACGCGTGGACCCACGGCAACGCTGTGCTGCTCACCCGGATGACCGGCAACGTCGTCGACAACGCGATCACCCACAACGGGCCGGACGGCTGGATCCGGGTGGTCGCCGCGGCCGAGCACGGCACCGCGCTGCTGGCCGTCGAGACCGGCGGCCCACCGCTCGACCCGGACCAGGTAGCCCGGCTCGCCCGGCCGTTCCAGCGGCTCGGCGTGGAGCGGACCGCCGGGACCGGCACCGGGCTGGGACTGTCCAGCGTGGCGGCCGTCGCGGCGGCGCACGGCGGCACGCTGGCCTTGCGGGCCCGGCCCGAGGGTGGCCTGCACGTGGCGATCCGGCTGCCGCTGCTGCCCGAGGGGGCCGCGTGAGGGTGCTGGTGGTCGAGGACGCGCGGGCGCTGGCCGAGGTGGTCGCCGAGGGCCTGCGGGACCAGGGGATGGCCGTCGATGTCGCGCTGGACGGCCTGACCGCCGCCGAGAAGCTGGAGCTGGCGCCGTACGAGGTGGTGGTCCTCGACCGTGACCTGCCCGGCCTGCACGGCGACACGCTCTGCCAGATGATCACCGAGCGGGACGAACGGCCGATGGTCCTGATGCTGACGGCGGCCGGCGCGCCCGGCGACCGGGTCAGCGGCCTGACCCTGGGCGCCGACGACTACCTGGCCAAGCCGTTCCACTTCCCCGAGCTGGTGCTGCGGGTCCGCGCGCTGGCCCGGCGCCGCCCGTCGGCCCGGCCGCGCACGCGGCACGCCGCCGGGCTGGAGCTGGACCCGGCCC
>NZ_JBEZGQ010001733.1:0-1060 GCF_040650095.1 Actinoplanes sp. NPDC048791
GGCCTGGCCCATCGCGCCGGCGCCGGCCAGCAGCACCCGGATCACGCGGCCGGGCCCGGGTGCGTGGGCGCCGAGAAGGTGTCGTAGCGCAGCAGCTCGGGCAGCTCCCGCCGGGGCCGGTCGGTACGGGCCCAGCGCACCCCGTTGGCGATCACCCGCCGGATGTCCGGGTGGTGGTAGACCGGGTAGTCCTGGTCGCCGGGCTTGAAATAGAAGATCCGGCCGTGCCCGCGGCGCCACGTGCAGCCGCTGCGGAACACCTCGCCACCGCTGAACGAGCTGATGAAGATGAGCTCGTCCGGGGGCGGGACGTCGAAGTACTCGCCGTACATCTCGTCCTCGGGGAGCACGATCGGGTGCGGCACGCCCTGGGCGATCGGGTGGGTCGGGTCGACGGTCCAGATCAGCTCGCGGTCGTGCTCGTTGCGCCAGCGCAGGGTGCACGTCGTACCCATGAGCTTGGTGAAGATCTTGGACCAGTGCCCGGAGTGCAGCACCACCAGGCCCATCCCGGACAGCACGTGCCGGTGCACCCGCTCGACCACCTCGTCGGCCACCTCGCCGTGGGCGGCGTGCCCCCACCAGGTCAGCACGTCGGTGCCGGCCAGCACCTGCTCGGTCAGGCCGTGCTTGGGCTCGTCCAGGGTGGCCGTCCGGACCTCCGCGGCGTCGCCGAGGTGCTCCCGGATGCCGGCGGCGATCGTCTCGTGCATGCCGTCCGGGTAGAGCTTCGCGACGTGTTCCTCGGTGCGCTCGTGGCGGTTCTCGCCCCACACGGTCACGCGGATCTGGTCCATGCTGCGTCCCTCCTGATCGGATGCGGTGCCGGCGGGTCAGCCGGGCAGTGTGGTGCGGCGCCGGGTGAGGCGCGGCGTGATCAGCTCGACCGGCTCGGCTGCGGTGGGGTCCCGGTCGAGCAGCCGGAACAGGGTGCGCATGGCCCGCCGGGACACGTCCCGCGGTTCGAGCGAGACGTTGGTGACCGGGGGAGTGGTGCCCGCGGCCAGCGCGTCCGGGCACAGGCCGACGACGGACAGGTCCCGCCCCGGCTGGTGCCCGC
>NZ_JBEZGQ010001734.1:0-1060 GCF_040650095.1 Actinoplanes sp. NPDC048791
GACGTCCTGGTCGGCTTCTTCGTCGGGCTGGTCGTCTGGCGTCCCGGCTCGGTCCGGGCCGGCGTCGGCGCCCGCTGCGGCGTCCGGGTCGGTGTCGGCACGGTCGCCACCGGCCGGGACGGCGCCAAGGACGGCACAGCGGCTCCCGGCGCCGCGACCCGGAACGCGTACAGGAGCTTGCCGGCCGTGCCGAGGTAGAGCACCCCGTCGGTCAGCAGCGGCGGTGCGGGCTTGCCCTTCAGGTCGTACGTCCACAGCCGGCGCCCGGTCGCCGCGTCCAGTGCGTAGAGCCGCCCGGTGGACGCGGCGACGTAACTGACCCCGGCCGCCACGACCGGGGAGCCGAACTCCTCACCGGCCGCCCCGGGGAACCGCCAGCGCTCGTCACCGGTCGCGGCGTCGATCGCGTACACGATCCCGTCCTGGCCGCCGACGTGGACCAGCGCACCGGCGGCCGTGGGCGTGGACACCACCGGCGCGCCGGTCGCGAAGGTCCAGTCGGTCTCCCCGGTACGCGCGTCGACAGCGTGCACCCGCTGGTCGTCGCTGCCCACGTAGACCCGCCCGCCGGCCATGACGGGTGCGGACGACGGTTTCAGTTCGGCGCTCCACCGCAGGTCACCGCTGTCGTCGTCGAACGCGTACAGGGATCCGTCGCCGCTGCCGGCCACGACCAGGCCGGCGCCGACGGCGGGCGGCTGGGAGATCGCGTTGCCGGTCTGGAACCGCCATTGCGGGCTGCGATCGGCGGCCCGGATCTTGCGGACCGAGCCGCCCGACGTGCCGAAGTAGACGGCGTCCCCGGCCGCGCTGGGCGGGCCCGGGTCGCGGGTGCCGGTGCTGATCCGGGCCTGCTGCTCACCGTCGGCGGCGTCCACGGCGTAGAGGTGCTGGTCGTCGCCGGGCACGTACAGGGTGTCGCCGGCCAGCTGGGGTGCCGCGACGATCGCGGCCGGCGCGGTGAACGGTCGCGCCCAGGCCGGCTTGCCGTCGGCGCGCCGGAGCGCCTGGATCGTCCGGCCGGTGGTGACGAAGATCCGCTGGGCGTCGGCCGTGGCGG
>NZ_JBEZGQ010001735.1:0-1058 GCF_040650095.1 Actinoplanes sp. NPDC048791
CCTGCCGCCCAGCCGCGCCGCGTCCGCAGCCCGGACCTGTCCGTCCTCGCCGTGAGCTAGCTGATTACCACGACCGTGATCGTGTAGGTCTGCTCATCCTGCGGGATGCGCACGGTGACCGTTCCCGGCCTGACGAACCGCAGGTCGACCACGCCGGCCTCATAGTTCCGGGACACCAGCGACCCCGGAACCGCGGTCACGAGACCCGGCCCGATTCCCTGCAGCCGCAGGACCCCACCGGTGTGGAAACACATGGACTTGATCAGGTCCAGCACGGTGTTGTGCAGGTCCAGATCGTGCCGGACGGCGCCGTAGCAGGTGGCGGTCGGCTGGGTGGAGGTCGGTTCGGCTGAGTGGGCCGGTCTGACGGTCCTGGTCCGCACCGGTCTCTGCCCGGCCGGCTGTCTCGCGAGACCGAGCTCGGGGCTCTCGGCCCGAGCCGGCGCACTGGGTCACGTCGGCGCCGGCTTTTGTTCGCGGCTTCGCCTAGGTCATCTTTCTGGTCTCGTCGAGGCTGACGTACTGCGGCACGTCGTTGCGCAGCTGCTCCTGCATCGCCCGTACCTCGTCGGCGGAGACGCCGCGCAGGCAGGCCGGCAGGCCGCGCAGCACCTCCTCCAGGCCGAGCGCCCGGTTGGCGTTGTGGTGGTAGAACCGCAGCTCAGCCACGAAGTCGGCGATCAGCACCGTGGCCTTGGCCGGGTTCTCCCGCCACAGCCAGGTGAACACCGAACCGAACGAGTCACCGAGCACCGCCGTGGTGCCCGGCTCCGAGTGCTCCAGGGTCAGCTCGGCCTCGTAGAACACGACGCTGACCAGCAGCTGATCGAGAATGTGCTCAGGTATCTCGCGGGTGTGCACATACGCATCCTCTCTGGTGCACGCCACCCTTAGTGACCCGCCGCCCGCCGGTTGTTCTGTCGGGGCCCCGACAATTGCCGTCCCGCGCGTCATTGACCGGCGGTCACGGCGAGCCGGTCAGCGGTGGTCGGCCGCGGGCCGGGCTCCGATTCACGCTGCCGGGGGATCAGCGCGGGCGATCCGCCGGCCGGCTCCGG
>NZ_JBEZGQ010001736.1:0-1051 GCF_040650095.1 Actinoplanes sp. NPDC048791
GGGCGATCGCCGAGGGCACCAGCACCTTCACCGACGACCACCAGGGCCGCCAGCTGCTCGGCCACCGCCGCCCGCTCGGCGACGAGCACTACGGGTGGTATCTGCAGGACATCACCGAGGAGCTCGCCCGCGCCCAGGAGTTCCAGGCCGAGCGCGACCGCACGCTGTTCCTGGCCGAGGCGAGCCGGCGGTTGTCCGCCTCGCTCAACCAGCGGCGCTGCCTGCGTACCACCGTGGAGCTGGCGGCGGCCCACCTGGCCGACGCCGCGGTCGTGGTGCTGCCGGCCCGCCGCCGGCAGAACGAGTGGATGCGGCTGATCGCCGGCGAGTCCGTGGAGGAGGGCGTGCTCCGCGAGAGCGTGCTCGGTGAGGTCCCCGGCCTGGAGGAGGCGCTGGGCGGCTTCCCGCCGATCCCGAGCCGCTGGCTGGACGCCTCGCAGATCCCGGCGTGGCTGCTCCCCGAGGGCTTCGGCCCGGTCGGCGCCCTGCTGGTGACGCCGCTGCCGGGCAACGCCGAGCCGGCCGGTGCGCTGATCCTGGCCCGGCGCGGCCCGGACGCGGTGTTCTCGGCCGAGGACGAGATGCTGGCCCGGATCTTCGCCGCCCGCGCGGGCGGCGCGATCTCCGCCGCCGCCCTCTACCGCGACCAGGTCGACACCACCGCCATCCTGCAGGCCGACCTGCTGCCGCCGGAGCTGCCGCAGCCCGAGGGCGTCGAGCTGATCGGCTCCTACCAGGCGGCGAAGGACGCGCTGCGGATCGGCGGCGACTTCTACGACGTCTTCGGCCCGGTCGAGGACAGCCCGGAGACGGTCGTCGCGCTGGGCGACGTCTGCGGCAAGGGTCCCGAGGCGGCCGTGCTGACCGGCAAGGTGCGCCAGACGCTGCGCGCGCTGCGGCTGGTCGACGCCGACCCGGCCGCGATGCTGACGGTGCTCAACCGCGCGCTGCTGGGCTCGGGCCGCCAGCACCGCTTCGTCACCCTGGTCGTCGCCGCGATCAGCCGGGCCGAGCACGGCCGGGTGCGCATGTGCCTGGCCACCGGCGGGCA
>NZ_JBEZGQ010001737.1:0-1050 GCF_040650095.1 Actinoplanes sp. NPDC048791
CCGGCAGCCACACGGACCTGGCCGCCGGCCGCACCGGCGAGCTGTGGGTACGCGGCCCGCAGCTGATGCGCGGCTACCGCGACGACCCGGCCGCGACGGCCCGGACCATCGACGTCGACGGCTGGCTGCACACCGGTGACCTCTGCTACTTCGACCAGGACGGCTACCTGTACGTGGTCGACCGGCTCAAGGAACTCATCAAGTACAAGGGCTACCAGGTGGCGCCGGCCGAGCTGGAACACCTGCTGCTGACCCACCCGGCGGTCGCCGACGCGGCTGTGGTGGCGCGGCCCGACCCGGACGCCGGCGAGGTGCCGGTCGCGTATGTGGCGCTGCGCGGTGCCGCGACGGCGGAGGAACTGCTCGCGTACGTCGCCGAGCGGGTCGCGCCGTACAAGCGGTTGCGGGCGGTGCGGATCACCGAGTCGGTGCCGCGCTCCCCGGCCGGCAAACTGCTGCGCCGCGTGCTCGTCGAGGCGGAACGGGCCCACCGTCCGTGACGACCTTGGTATTTCCGGCGGCCCGGCCGCACTCAGATGTTCGGGTGCGGCCGGCGCCCGCGGCGAGAGGGGCGCCCATGGCACGCGGGGGACTGCTGAGCTGGGTGGTCAGCCTCGGCGCCACGGTGGCGTCGACGTACGCACTGGACGCGCTCGCCGCCGCGGTGGGCACGGCCGCGGTCGCCTCGGGACTTCTCACCCCGATCGGTACGCCGGGACTGGTGGCCCTGCTGCTGCTCAGCTACGCCGCCTGGGGCTGGGGCCTGCACGCCAACGTCCGGGCCAACTGGGCGCTGCTGACCACGACGGGCACGAGCACCAACATCCTGTCCAAGGTGGCGTACGAGGTGGCCCGGCGGCGACGGGCCGGCGTGCGCGCGCACCGGGTGGCCGCCGCGGCCGGATACGTCGGCACCGAGCTGGCCAAGGAGGTGCCGTACTACCTCGGCGCCTTCGGGGCCGCGGCGCTCACCGACTCGATCACCTCCGGCCAGGCCCTGGTCTTCCTCATCGGCGCGAACCTCGGCGCCGCCCTGTACGAGTACCTGCT
>NZ_JBEZGQ010001738.1:0-1047 GCF_040650095.1 Actinoplanes sp. NPDC048791
AGGCCGTCCGGGTCCGGCTGGGAGAGCTGCGCCTGGTCGCGGTCGAGGAGAGGCTGGCGGCGCGGCTGGCCGTGGGCGACGCACCCGGCGCGGTGGCCGAGCTGACCCCAGCCGTACGCGCAGAGCCTTATCGGGAACGCCGCTGGGAACTGCTCATCCTCGGCCTCTACCGCAGCGCTCGCCAGGCCGAGGCGCTGTCGGCCCTGCGCAGGGTCCGCGCCCTGCTCGCCGACGACCTCGGAGTGGATCCCGGGCCTGCCCTGCAGTCCCTGGAACGGCGCCTGCTGGCCCAGGATCCCGGTCTGCTGTTGCCCGCCCGGCCCGGCCCGGCACCACGCCCGGTCACCAAGGCCCCGGCGGTGACCCGGCCGCTGTCCGCTTTCGTCGGCCGGGAAGCGGAACTGGCCGCGCTCGAAGCCACCATGCCGGCCACCCGCCTGCTGTCCCTCGTCGGTCCCGGCGGCGTGGGCAAGACCCGGCTGGCGGTGGAGTACGCCGCCACCCGCCCGGACGGCGACGGCCCGTGGCTGGCCCGGCTGGCCGACGTCGCGGAACCGGACCTGCTCGTCTCCACGATCGCCGCGGCCGCCGGTGTGCACCAGCCCGCCGAGCCCGGCCCGGCCGGCCTGAGCTCCGCCCTGAGCGGCCGGGAAGCGCTGCTCATCCTCGACAACTGCGAGCATCTTGTCGCCGCCGTCGCCGACCTGGTCGTCGAGCTGCTGGCCCGCTGCCCGCAGCTGCGGATCCTGGCGACGAGCCGCGAGCCGCTCGGTGTCGACGGCGAACGGCTGCTGCCGGTCACGCCCCTTCCGTCGGACGACGCCGTGGCGCTGCTGGCCGACCGGATCGGCGCGGTACGCCCGGGTTGGCATCCGGACGCCGACGACGAGGCCCAGCTGGCGCGGCTGGCGGAGGTGCTGGACGGGATCCCGCTGGCGCTGGAACTGGCCGCCGCCCGGGCCCGGGTGCTGGGTCTCGGCGAGCTGGTGTTGTTGCTCGGCGAACGGTTCCCCGCCCTGGGCCGGGTGCCGCGCGGCGCGCTGGCCC
>NZ_JBEZGQ010001739.1:0-1045 GCF_040650095.1 Actinoplanes sp. NPDC048791
GCCGGGGCGTCTTCGCCCGGTGCGGTCGCGGCGAGCTTGCGGCGCAGCTCGGCGGCCTGCGGATGGCCGAGGTCGGCGAGGATCTCGTACGCCTGCCGCCACCGGTCGGCCGCGGTGTCGCCGTCCAGCAGGCTCTCGTGGACGTCGCCCAGGTGCCCGAGGATCTGGGCCTCCAGGGCCGGGTTGCCGAGGCGGCGGGCGAGCCGCAGACCGTCCTGCAGATGTCGGACAGCCTCGTCGACGTTGCCCAGCTGGTGCTGCAGCCAGCCGAGACTGTCCTGGGTCACGGCTTCGTTCGGGTAGTCACCGGCCCGCTGCTGCAGCGCGAGCGCCTCGACGTAGTACGGCAGCGCCTCGCGCAGCTCACCCCGCTGGGACAGGTACCAGCCCGCGGCCAGGCTCGCCTTGCCCGCCCACATCGGTGCGTCCACCTGACGGAACAGCGCCAGCGACTGCTCCACCTGCACCAGCGCGTCGTCCTGCCCGCCCTGCAACCAGCACAGGTACGACAGGATGAACAGGCACTCACCCTCGCCGGCCCGGTCATCGGCGGCCCGTACCAGCTCGAGGGCCTGGCCCATGTGCTCCCGGGCCGCCGCGAACCGCTGCCGGCGGCCGTCCGCCACGGCGAGGAACGAGTACGCGTACGCCAGGGCCGGCCCGTCGCTGAGTGCCTCGGCCGCCTGCAGGGCCACCGCCCAGGCCGCGCCCTCGTCGTCCCAGCGTCCCTGCTCGTTCAGGAACGTGTCCAGCGCCCAGCTCAGCTGCCACGCCTGCGCGTCCAGCCCTTCGTCCTTGGCCTGCCGCACCGCCGCCAGCAGCGCCTCGCGTTCGTTGCGCAACCAGCTCAGCGCCGTCTTCAGGTCGTCGAGGGGTTCCGGCCGGGCCCCGTCGGCCGGGTGGTCCAGCGACAGCGGGATCGGCGCCCGGGCCGGGTTCAGCACCAGATCCGCGTGGTACGCGGTGTGCGTGTAGTGGTCCAGCAGCCGTTGCAGCGCGGCCCGCCGGTCGCCGGCCGGGTCGGTGCGGCGGACGAGCTCACCCG
>NZ_JBEZGQ010001740.1:0-1044 GCF_040650095.1 Actinoplanes sp. NPDC048791
GGCACCCCGGCCGGGCGGGCGTACACGCGGTCGGTCCCCTGCCCCGCCGCGGAGGACCAGGGAGCGGGGCTGTGGGTGCCGATCCTCGACGGTGTCGAGCGCCTGGGCGTGCTGGAGATCGCCGCCGGCACGCCGCTGGACGACCGGGCCGTCGACGACTGCATGACCCTGGCCTCGCTGTTCGCCGAGCTGCTGATCACCCGCGCGCAGTACAGCGACGTGCTGGAGAAGGTACGCCGTCGTAAGCCCATGCAGCTGGCCGCGGAACTGTTGCGCGGCCAGCTGCCACCACTGTCGTTCTCCACCGGGCACGTGATGATCAGCGGGATGCTGGAGCCCTGCTACGACGTCGGCGGGGACGCGTTCGACTACGCGGTCAACGGCGACACCGCGCACCTGGCCCTCTTCGACGCCACCGGGCACGGCTCGGCCGGCGGGATGCGGTCGGTCATGCTGGTGTCGCTGGCGCTGGCGGCGTACCGCAATGCCCGTCGCCTGGATCTCGACCTGATCGCCACGTACCACCACATCGACGCCGCGATCCGCGACCACGACCGGTCCGGCCTGATCACCGCCGTGCTCGCGGAGCTGGACCAGCGCACCGGCCGGCTGCGGGTGATCTCCGCGGGCCACCCGAGCGGGATGGTGCTGCGCGGCGGCCGGATGGTCAAGGTGCTGCCCACCCCCACCGCCCTGCCCGTCGTCCTCGGTGATCAGCGGCCACCGCTGGTCGTCGAGGAGCAGCTGGTCCCGGGCGACCTGGTGCTGCTGCACACCGACGGCATCACCGAGGCCCGCTCCCCCGGCGGCGAGGAGTTCGGCCTCGACCGGCTGGTGACCTTCGCGTGCCGGACCGCCGCCGAGGACCTGCCGCTGCCCGAGACGACCCGCCGGCTGGTCCACGCCATCCTCGACCACCAGCACGGCCACCTCCAGGACGACGCCACCATCCTGATCGCGCAGTGGCTGAGCCCGGCGCCGCCGAGGGCCGACGCCGAGCCGGTCGCGGCACCGGCCCGCGCGCCGCTCGACCTCCCGGCCTCC
>NZ_JBEZGQ010001741.1:0-1043 GCF_040650095.1 Actinoplanes sp. NPDC048791
GCGCGCCTGCGGCAAGGCCGGCGACCGGCCCGAGCTCACGTGCACCGGCTGGGCCCGCAGCAACTGGAACGCGTGGGACCGGCGGACCGCCGCGGCCACCGCCCTGATGATGCGGTTCGACCAGGGCACCGGACTCTTCGACACGAACGGCTGGTGGACCGGCGCGAACGCGCTCACCGCGCTGATCGACAACAGCCGGATCAGCGGCATGCACAGCTACGACTACGCGATCGCGGCCACGTACGACAAGAACATCAACTCCCGGCAGGGCCAGTTCCGCAACGAGTATCTCGACGACACCGGCTGGTGGGCGCTGGCCTGGGTGGCCGCGTACGACCGGACCGGTGACAGCCGCTACCTGAACACCGCCCGGGCCGGCGCCGACCACATGTTCAGCTACTGGGATACGCGCTGCGGCGGTGGCATCTACTGGCGTACCGACCGGACCGTGAAGAACGCCGTCGCCAACAGTCTCTACATCCAGCTCAACGCTGCCCTGTCCTTGCGCATCGGCGGCGACAGCGTCTACCGCGGGCGGGCGCAGGCCGGCTGGACGTGGTTCCAGGGCACCGGGATGCTGAACAACTCGAACCTGGTCAACGACGGCCTCAACCTGAGCACCTGCCGCAACAACGGCGACGTCACGTGGACCTACAACCAGGGTGTGCTGATCAACGCGCTGGTGCAGCTCAACCGGCTGACCGGCGACGCGAACGCGCTGACCGTGGCCCGCCGGATCGCCGACGCGGCCACCACGAGCACGTACCTCAACAACAACGGCATCCTGCGCGAGCCCAACGAACCCGACCAGTGCAGCGGCGACGGGGTCTCGTTCAAGGGCGCGTTCATCCGCGGGCTCGGCGTCCTGAACGTGGCCGTGGGACGGGTTTACGACGGGTATCTGCGGCGGCAGGCCGATTCCGCGTACGCCAAGAGCCGGACGAGTTTCGGACGAAGGCGCTGTAGCGCCACTTGGTCACGACGGTGTCCTCCGGACGCGGCGCCACCTCCTCGACGACGCGTCGGCCGTCCGGATCGTCGCT
>NZ_JBEZGQ010001742.1:0-1042 GCF_040650095.1 Actinoplanes sp. NPDC048791
CGGAAAGCACGTGTGGGCGGAGAAGCCGCTCGCGCTGGACCGCCCGTCCGCCCGCAAACTCCTGGACCGGGCCCGCTGCTCTGTCCGAAAGAGCCGCTGTGCTGGGCCGGGGTGACCGCCATCAACGGCCGGACGTCGTTGCCCAGGGATCTCGACTGCGCCGGGGACCACACCTGGGAGACCTTTGCGGCCACCGCCCTGCCCGCCGACGTCAGCCGGAGCCACGAGGACGAACTACTCCTGCGCGAGGACATCGCGGCCGCCTGCTCGGCGCGGGTCATGGCCGATCGCAGCCGGGACCGCGCCACCACCGACGGCTGGGAGCGCGAGGCCTGGCCGATCGAGGTGCCCGGCACCGACCAGCGGCTGGTGCACTGCCTGGCCCGTCCCGAGGAGGGCGAGCCCACCGGCTCGGCGTTCAGTTCATCCTGAGGGCAGGCTGCGCCGGACCGCCGCAACCACCCGTTCGGCCTGCTCGACCGTCAGCTCCGACGACATCGGCAGGGCCAGCGCCTCGGCGTGCAGCGCGTCGGTGACCGGCAGGGTCTCGTCCGCACCGAGCGGCCCCCGGTGCATCGCCGCGAAATACGGCTTGGTCCCCACCCCCAGCGCGTCGAGGCGCCGCTGCAACCCGTCGCGGTCGGCCACCCGGGCCACCCAGTGCACGTAACTGTGCCGGTCGCCGTCGCGTACCTGCTGCGTCTCCAGCGGCAGGCCGGCATAGACCGCCGCCACCTCGGCGCGCCACCGGACCAGGTCGCCCAGCACCGGCAGCTGATCCAGCGCCACCACCGCGTGCAACTCGTTCATCAGCTCCGAGCGGGTCCAGCCCGCCGGGTCGGCCTGCACCCGCTCGCGGGTTGCGGATGTCGATGGTCAGGCCGGCGCCGGGCGAGCCGGTCACGCAGACCCGGACGGCGGTGCCGGGTGCGTGCTTGCGGGCGTTGGTGAGACCTTCCTGCACGATCCTGTACGCCGCCCGCCCGGTCCCCGCCGGCACCTCGGCCGCGTCGTCGACCCGCAGCTCGAGGTGGACCTTGAC
>NZ_JBEZGQ010001743.1:0-1041 GCF_040650095.1 Actinoplanes sp. NPDC048791
GCCGCGGCGGCGGCCTGCTGCAGCACCAGCCGCTCGGGGCGCTCCAGCCGGCGGGCCGCCGCGGCGACGTCGTCGAACTCGGGCATGACCTGCGTGATGACGCCGTCCCGGTGCGCCACCTTGACCGCGATCGTGCCGCCGTCCAGCTCGATGTCCACGAAGGTCCGCGGTACGGCGTACCGGTGCAGCACCTGTTCGCGGACACCCAGCGTGCTCGTGTCGCGGAGCATCCGTTCACGCAGCACACCGGCGCGTTGCGGCCGGCACAGCACGCTCAACGTGTGCGCGGGACGGCCTTTCTTCATGACGATCGGTACGAGCCACGCGTCGGCGGCCCCGTCGGCCAGCAGTCCGGCCAGCACTCCCGGCCACAGCCGCGGGTCGAGGTCGTCGACGTTGGTCTCCAGCATCATCATCGACTCGGCGGGCTCCGCGGCCGTCAGCACGCCCACCAACACCCGGACCACGTTCGCCCGCCCCGGGGTGTCCCGGCCCCCGGCGCCGGACCCGACCTCCTCGACCGCCATGGCCGGCAGGTCCTCGCAGGAGGTCGCGAGGGCCCGGATCGCCGCCATCCCGGTCGGGGTGGCCAGCTCGCCGGTGCCACCGGCCCGGACCCGCCAGCCGCGGGCCAGCTGCGCCACAGCCGGTACGGGTACGGGCAGGTCGCCGTGGCCGGACCGCGTCCGCCCGGAGCCCACCGCCACCTCACCCGCAGACACGGTGCCGACGTCGAGCTCCTCCAGGGCGGCGCAGACCCCGACCACGTCCGCGATGGAGTCCAGCGCGCCGACCTCGTGGAAGTGCACGTCGTCGACCGGTACGCCGTGCACCCGCGCCTCCGCGTCGGCGAGCCGGGCGAACACCGCACCCGCCCGGTCGCGGACCCGGCCGGCCAGGGCGGCGTGGGCGAGCAGCTCGCGGATGCCGTGGAAGGTGCGGTGCGGCGGGTCGGCCACGAGTGGCTGAGCGTCGACCTTGAGTGCCCGCAGCCCGGCCCGGGTCACCGTGGTTGCCGTGAGCGCGATCGAGCCGGGGAGC
>NZ_JBEZGQ010001744.1:0-1036 GCF_040650095.1 Actinoplanes sp. NPDC048791
CCGACCGCGTCGCCGGGCTCGACGCGGGCGCCGACGACTACCTGGTCAAGCCGTTCCACTTCGCCGAGCTGCTGGCCCGGCTGCGGGCGCTGAGCCGCCGCGAGGACAGCGGCGGATCGACCCTGCGGGTGGGTGAGCTGACGCTGGATCTCGCCGGCCACCGGGCCTGGCGGGCCACGACGCCGCTCGACCTCACCGCGCGGGAGTACTCGTTGCTGCGGTACTTCATGCACCACCCGGGCGAGGTGCTGTCGGCCGAGACGCTGCTGGAGCACGTCTGGGACGCCAACGCCAACCCGTTCACCTCGTCGGTACGGGTGATCCTCAGCCGGCTCCGCCGCAAGCTCGGCGAGCCGCCGCTGATCGTCACGGTCACCAGCACCGGCTACCGGCTGCTGCCGTGATGGACCAGGGCTGGCGGTCCTTGCGTACGCGGATCGCGGTGCTGGGGTTCCTGGCCGGCTATGTGCCCGCGCTTCTGCTGTTCGGCGTGGTCGTGGTCAGCGACGTCGAGACCGAGGCGGCCGGCGGCGGGGAGCTGGTGACCAGCGCCTCCGGGCACCGGTCGGCCTGGGTGACGTGGACGGTGCTCGCCCTGGCGCCGGTGGCCGCCGCCCTCGCCTGGGGCCTGGCCGGACGGGCGGTGCGTGACCTCGACCGGGTCCGGGCCGTCGCCGAGGACATCGGGGCCGCCGACCTGAGCCGGCGGGTCGGGCTCGACCGCGGCCCGAGCGAGGTGGTCCGGCTCGCGGCGAGCATCGACGACATGCTGGCCCGCCTGGAGCAGGCGGCCGAGACGCAGCGCCGGCTGATCGAGGAGACCAGCCACGAGTTGCGGACGCCGCTGTCGGTGCTGATGGCCAACGCCGAGGTGCTCCTGGCCCATCCCGAACCGTCGATCGAGGTGTACCGGCACGGGCTGCGGAAGACCGCGACGGCGGCCGCCAGCGCCCGTAGCTCGGGGCCTTGCTCGGCGCCCGGCAGCACGGTGAAGCCGAGCCGCTCGTAGTACGGGCCGTTCCACTGCACATCGCGG
>NZ_JBEZGQ010001745.1:0-1035 GCF_040650095.1 Actinoplanes sp. NPDC048791
CTCGGCCGCCCGGTGTGGGAGGCCCGGCTGTGGCACACCCTCGACACCGAGCTACCGGCCGCTGAGGTCCTGTCCCGCGCCGAACGCAACCTGGCCGAGGTCGGCGAGCAGCTCCGCGCGGCCGCCGCCGAGCTGGCCGGCGGCCCGCCCACCGACGAAACCGTCCGCCGCGCCCTGGACACCCTGGCCGCGCAGCACCCCGACGACAGCACCATCGTCGACCTGGCCAAGGTGACAATGGGCGAGGCGACGGAGTTCGTCCGCGAGCACGCCCTGATGACCCTGATCGACGACCCGTGCGTGATCGAGGAGATGCCCGAGTTCGCCCGCGGCGTGGCGGTGGCCTACTGCGACCCGCCCGGCCCGCTGGAAACCGCGGACGTGCCGACGTTCTACTGCATCGCCCCGGCCCCGTCGGACTGGCCCAAGGACCGCGTGGAGTCGTTCTACCGCGAATACAACGACCACATGCTGCGCAACCTGACGGTCCACGAGGCGATGCCGGGCCACTTCCTGCAGCTGGCGCACTCCCGCCGGTTCCGCGCCGACACCCGCGTCCGGGCCCTGGGCTTCTCAGGCCCGTTCGTGGAGGGCTGGGCGGTCTACGCAGAGGAGCTGATGGCCGGACTGGGCTTCGGTGGCCTGCCGGTGCGCCTGCAACAGCTCAAGATGCAGCTCCGCATGAGCCTCAACGCGATCCTGGACCAGCTGGTGCACTGCGAAGACCTGACCGAGCAAGAAGCAATGGCGATGATGACCGGCCGAGGCTTCCAGGAAGAAGGCGAAGCCGCCGGCAAGTGGAAGCGGGCGCTGCTGACCTCGACCCAACTCTCGACATACTTCGTGGGCTACACCGAAATGTCGGCCATCGCAGCGGCCCGCCCATTCGGCGCCACACCCAAGGCCTGGCACGACGCGATGCTGGCGCACGGGTCGCCGCCGCCTCGGCACTTGCGCACTTTGCTGGGGGTCTGAGGCTCTTCCGCGGCTCGGCGCGGCCACCATCGACCGGGGGCCGGGGGCCGGGGGCCGGGG
>NZ_JBEZGQ010001746.1:0-1035 GCF_040650095.1 Actinoplanes sp. NPDC048791
GTCGGTGCTGGTGCTGGCCTATTTCGCCTTCATCAGCCTCGGCCTGCCGGACGGCCTGCTCGGGGTCGGCTGGCCGTCGATGGCCACGGAGTTCCGGGTCGGCACCGACACCGTCGGCCTGCTGCTGTTCGCCGGTACGGCCGGCTACCTCGTGTCCAGCGTCGCGGCCGGCTTCAGCATCGCCCGCCTCGGGGTGGGCCCGCTCCTCGCGGTCAGCACCGCGCTGGCGAGTCTGGCGCTGGCCGGGTACGCGATCTCGCCGGCCTTCGCTTTTCTGGTGCCCTGTGCCCTGATCGCCGGTTTCGGGGGCGGGGCCATCGACGCCGGGCTCAACGCGTACGCGGCCGGCGCGTTCGGGCCCCGCCACATGAACTGGTTGCACGCGTTCTTCGGCCTCGGGGTGGCCATCGGACCGCTGATCATGACCGCCGTGCTCAGCGGCGGGCTGTCCTGGCACTGGGGTTACGGGATCGTCGCCTCCGGTCAGGCGCTGCTCGCGGTCGCGTTCGCCCTGACGCGTCGTTCCTGGGCTCAGCACCGCACCCGGCCCACCACCGCGGAGCAGGCGGCGGGCACCGCGGCACCCAAGCCGACGCGGATCGCCGTGACGCTGGCGATCCCCGCGGTGTGGATCAGCGCGGCGGCCTTCGCCGTCTATGTCGCGCTGGAGATCAGCGCCGGGTTGTGGGCGTTCCTGTTCCTCACCGGCGAGCGCGGGATCAGCGCGACGGTCGCCGGCATCTGTGTGTCGGCGTACTGGGCGAGCCTGTTCGTCGGCCGGGTCGTGCAGGGGTTCATCGTCGAGCGGGTCGGCACCACCCGCATCCTGGTCGGCAGCCTGCTCGGCCTGGTCGCGGGGTCGGTGCTGGTGGCGCTGCCCGGCCCGGGCTGGCTGGCGGTGGCCGGCCTGATGGTCATCGGCTTCGCGGCGGCGCCGGTGTTCCCGTTGCTCACGCTGACCACCGCCGACCGGGTCGGGTCGCTGCACGCCGACCGGACGATCGGCGTGCAGATCGGCGCGTCGGGCCTCGGCGG
>NZ_JBEZGQ010001747.1:0-1034 GCF_040650095.1 Actinoplanes sp. NPDC048791
AGATCCGGGCCGGTGCCGCCCGGCCCCCCGTACCGTGCTGTCTGGCCGTTGCCCACCCGCTGGCCCGGGCCCGGGCCGGGAGCTCAGGCCGCCTGATTCCTCAGGGAACGGGTGACGTCCTCGCGGAGCCGTTCCTGGTCCACGCCGGCACCGGTGAGGATCTGCACCGCCAGTCCCTGACCCTCGCGCAGGATGCCGAGCATGATGTGCTCCGGCGCGATGAAGTTGTGCTTGAGCCGGAGCGCCTCGCGCAGGGAGAGCTCGAGCACCTTCTTGCTCCGCGGCGAGAACGGGATGTGCCCGCTGGTGCGGGTGCGCGGACGGGCGCGGCGCAGCAGACCGCGGCGCTTCGGGGCCGTGGCCAGCGGCAGCCGCAGCGCGCCGGGGCCGAAGTTCTCCTCGATCGCCCGGCGGACCGCGTCCAGGTCGATGCCGATCGCCTTCAGGGCCGCCGCGTCCTCCGCGTCGGTGTCGGTCACCGGGACGCTCGGCTCGGGTCCGGGCCCCACCCGGCGCTCGACCTCGGCGCGGACGAACCGGGCGTCGACCCCCTTGGTGGTCAGCGCGGCGGCCGTGGCGACCGGGCCGGTGGCGTCCGCGAGCAGGGCGATCAGCACGTGCTGGGTGCCGATCGGGCTCTGCCGCAGCTCCCGGGCCTCTGCCTGGGCCCGCATCACGGCGTCGCGTGCGGCATGGGTGAATCGCTCGAACATCTCAGCCCTCCCGTGGATCCTGCATGGGCACGCGACCGGCGTGCTTCTTGTGAACGCCCTGGCGGGTCACCTCGAGGGCGTCCGCGATCTCCTGCCAGGACCAGCCCTTGCGTCGCGCGTTGGCCACCTGGAGATGCTCCAGGCCCTCCAGGAGGCGGCGCAGCGCCACGACCGCCCGCAGGCCGACCCGAGGATCGGCGCTGCCGGCGGCGGCGGCGAGATCGGTTGCTTCGGTCATGCTGTCAACTTACGTTGACACGACGCCTCTGTCAACTTCGGTTGACAATCAGGGCGCAGAAAAGGCGCCGGGCTGACTGCCCG
>NZ_JBEZGQ010001748.1:0-1033 GCF_040650095.1 Actinoplanes sp. NPDC048791
AAGCCCGGGCGGGACCGAGATGGACGGCACCCGAAGATCAGGCGACCGGCTGCGCCCCGGCCGCGTCCAGCCAGCGGCGGTACCAGCGACCGAAGATGTTGACCACGTCACCGAGGTACGGGTTGGCGGACTCGTTGGGCACGGGATGGTCGCAGGCGTTGCCGCAGCGGTACAGGCAGGTCTTCGGGTCGCGACCGGCATGCCCGGCCGGTCCGAGAAGGGGTAGCAGGCGGGGTCGGTCGGTCATCGGGCGGTCTCCTCACGCGACTCTGCATGATTCATCAAGATCGATGCCGTGAAACCTGAGCCTAGTCGCGGGCGAAGGTGAACGGAAGGTGAACGGCCGTTGTCAGAGAGCAAGCTCGGCGACCTGGTCGGCGCAGCCCCAGCAGAGCGTCATGCCGGCGCCGCCGTGCCCGTACGCGTGCACCACCGTCCCGCCCGGCCACTTCTCCGCCTCCACCCGCGGACCCCCGCGCCGTACCGGGCGCAGCCCGACCTTCTCCCCCACGACCGGCGCACCCGCCAGCTCGGGCACCAGGGCCACGCAGCGCTCCAGGATCGCGTCGCGCGTCGCCGGGTCGGGCGTGGTGTTCCAGTCCCCCACCTGCCAGGTGCCGCCCAGCACGACGTCGCGGCTGCGCGGATGCACATAGGTCGACGGCTCGCCGTCGTCGCGTACGGAGGTGTAGATGCCGGTGTTGGCGACCAGCACGATCTGCCCGCGGGCCGGGACCACCTCCGGGTCACCGCACAACGCGCCGGCGGCCAGCCCGGTCGCGTTGACCACCACCGGCGCCTCCACCAGGGCCTCGTCCAGCCGGTCGACCCGGCGCCGCAGCACCCGCACCCCGGCGGCCAGCAGCCGCTCGCGCAGCCACGGCAGATACACGCCCATCTCCACCAGCGGCGCCCGGAAGCGCACCTCCCGGGTCCACGGCGGCTCGGCCGGCAGGTAGCGCACGTCCCGCGCGGCCGCCGCCCACCACGACTACCCGCTCGCGCACGACCAAGCGAGCTTGAGGGTCAACCG
>NZ_JBEZGQ010001749.1:0-1032 GCF_040650095.1 Actinoplanes sp. NPDC048791
CAGCACGGTCGTCACGTAGCTCGTCGCGATCAGTGAGACTCTCATGATCAGCGCCGCGGTGGTGAGCTGTTTGCGGGTGTTGCGGCCCCGGCGTTCCGGCCGGGGCGCTGACCGCCACCGGCACGGTACGGGTGTAACCGGCCGGCAGCCACGTCGAGATCAGCCGCCGGGGCAGGTGCAGGGCCTCGGGTGCGGTGATGACGGCGTCGGCGTAGACCGGGGTCCGGCCGCTGTTGGTCAGGCGTACCAGGAGCTGCCCGCCGTTGCACTGCCCGGTGGTGATCGGCAGGGTCTCGGGACCGACCGACAGCCGCACGCCGGTGCGGGGCGGGCCGGCGGTGGCAGGCGCCGGGCCGCAGACCGCGGTGGCGACGACGGCGAGCAGGGCGGCGGCACGGTGTGCCCGGATACGGTCCATGGTTGTCCCTCAGGCCGGGCTCAGGCCCGGGCGGTCGCGGTGGGATACGAACGAGGCCCGGGTGGCGACGGGCGCGCCGGGGCGGTTGATGTACGGCAGCGTCCGGTAGTCGGCGCGCAGGGTGTCGCGGGTCAGCGTGCAGCGCACGTAGCCGCGCTGGGCGTTGGCGAAGAGCAGGTGCGGGCTGTCCCGCCGCTGCTGGTCCAGGACCGGGGTGCTGTCCGTACCGTTGCCGCCGCTGGAGATCGACGTGCCGACCAGCTCCACCGCCACGGCCGGCGACTGCGGCCGGGCGAAGTCCGGGCGCAGGTCGGCCGCGTAGTTGAAGTGGATGTCGCCGGTGAGGACGACGGTGCCGGGGACCCGGGCGGCCGTCCGCAGGATCCGGTCGCGTTCGGCCCGGTAGCCGTCCCACTTGTCCATGTCGAGCAGGGGCGGGTCCCCGCCGTAGCGGCACTCGGTCATCATCACCTGCTGGGCCAGGAGGTTCCAGCGGGCGCCTCCCCGCTGCATGCCGTCGAGCAGCCAGCCGCGCTGGGCCGCGCCGAGCAGGGTGCGGCGGGGGTCGTCGCGCTGCCCGCAGCCGGTCCGCAGCCCGTCGCCGCAGGCCTGGT
>NZ_JBEZGQ010001750.1:0-1031 GCF_040650095.1 Actinoplanes sp. NPDC048791
GCCCCGTGGCCAGCGCGTCTCGTGATGCCGCCGCGGCCGGTGCCGGCCCGGCGACGAAGAAGGGCGCGGCCAGGGCCGCGAGAGCGAGCAGGAGCCTCATGGGTACGCCTTCCCTACCGGAAGAGTCGCAGGGGTACGGCGGCGGCGAGCGCGGCCATCCCGGCGTCGTTGGGGTGCAGGTGGTCGCCGCTGTCGTAGGCCGGGGCCAGCCGGAGCGGATCGGTGCGGTCGCGGACGGCGGCGTCGAAGTCGATGACCGCGTCGTAGTCCCCGCCGGTGCGGATCCAGTGGTTCAGCGCGGCCCGCTTGCGCTCGTTCTCCGCCGAGTAGAACCCGAGGGTGTCGTCCTTGAACGGCAGCACGGTGGCGCCGTAGGCCCGTAGCCCGGCCTGGTGGGCCCGGGCGATGAGCTGGCGGTGCCCGGCGATGAGGTCGTCGGCGGAGACCACCTCGGACGCCGGTGCGGTGGTTCCGGGGTGACCGAGGTCGTTGACCCCGAGCAGCACGATCAGGAACTCCGCGCCGGGCTGGGCGACCACGTCACGGTCGAAGCGGCGCAGCGCGCTCTGCGCGAAGTACGCGGCGTACGCCACCGCGTCACTGCCGGCCGGTGGGTTGGGGTCGTGCAGCAGCCGGTTGCCGGAGACGCCGACGTTGACCACGCCACGGTCGATGCGCGCGGCGCGCAGCCGGGCGGCCAGCAGGTCGGGCCAGCGGTGGTTGAGGTTCGCCGCCGCGTTGGCGCCGTTGGTGATGGAGTCGCCGAGGGTCACGATCGCGCCGGCCCCCGAGGCGACGCTGACCCCGGAGAGGAAGAGGTTCTGCCCGACCACGGCGGTCGGCGTGACCGTACGGGCCGCGGTGACGTTCCCGGCGGCGATCACGTTGTCCTGGTACGCGAAAGCGGCCAGTGTCGTGACCGGCGTGCGCCGCGGCAGGTACACGCTGACGGTCAGCTCGGTGCCGGCCGGGACCCGCAGGTGCACCGGGTCGCTGACCAGCGGCGCGCCGGCCGGGACGGTCGCCGCCGG
>NZ_JBEZGQ010001751.1:0-1031 GCF_040650095.1 Actinoplanes sp. NPDC048791
CGGCCGGCCCGCTCGGTCAGCGCCAGGACCAGCGCGCTCTTGTCGGCGGCGTAGTTGTACAGCGTGTTGCGGGCGAGGCCGGCCCGGGCCGCGATGTGGCCCATGGTGATCGAGTCGTAGTCGCGTTCGAGCAGCAGCTGCCGGGTCGCCTGGGCGAGCTCGGCCCACACCATCTCGTGGTGCTCGTCGATGCTGGCTCCCCGGATCCGCGGCATCCGGTCATCCTCCCCCACCAGGGGGCCTGGATCGTGTCGGGCCCGCCCTCACCGCCGGCCGGCCTGCCCGGCAGCCACGGCGACCCCGGCGAGCTGCGGGTTCTCCTGGTGGGCGGCGGTCAGCTTCACCCGGCTGAGACGCCAGCCGTCCGGGGTCCGGACCGCCTCGTTGTCGTAGAAGCCGGCCACCAGCCAGCGGTCGGGTCCGTCGCCGGCCAGCTCGGCCGGGAGCCAGTGCTCGGCGCGGACGTGCGCGTGGATGTTCGCGCGGTCACCGTCGACGGCGATCACGTGGCCGGTGATGGCGTGGTGAGTCGCCGTGAAGGACGCGAAGGAGGCCCGGACGATCCCGACGTAGTCGCTCAGCGGCACGGTCATCGGCGGGATGCCGGCGACCGACTCGAAGTCGATGGTGAGCGGGTCGGTGAAGACGAGGCCGGGCAGCTCGGTGAACTCCTTCAGGTCCGCGATGTCGGCATAGCGGCTCAGCAGCTCGGAAAGTTCGGCGCGATCGTCGAGCACGGTCATGGGAAGCCCTCACATCTCTTTTAGCGACAACCTGTCCTAAAGATTACGACAGGTTGTCGCCAAAAACAAGGCGTGGTGGTACAGGCATGGACCGCCCGGCGGAGCTGCGGGGCTACCGTCGCTCGTATGACCCTCCGACGGATCGCCGACCCCGCGGTCGGCGCGCAGATCCGCGCCCGCCGCCTGCTTCGTGGGTGGAGTGTCCGGTACGCCGCCAGCAGGGCCGGTGTCTCACACGCCACCTGGAGCCGGATCGAACGGGGGCTGCAGACGGCCGACAACCGGTTC
>NZ_JBEZGQ010001752.1:0-1027 GCF_040650095.1 Actinoplanes sp. NPDC048791
GCCGGCTGCATCAGCGCCTGCCGCGCCGGCTGTTTCGGCGCCTGCCGCATCCGTCGCGCCGGTTGTCGCGGCGTCCGCCGCGCCGGCCGCGCCGGGGGAGCGTCGTGTTCCGCTCTCCGGATTCCGCAAGGCGGTGTCGGCGGCGCTGACCCGCAGCCGCGCCGAGATCCCCGAGGCCACCGTCTGGGTCGATGTCGACGCCACCAAGCTCTGGGAGCTGCGCCAGAGCACGCCCGGCCCGGGCCTGCTCGCCTACATCGCCCGGTTCGTCGTGGCCGGCCTGCGGCAGTACCCGATGCTCAACGCCCGGGTGGACACCGAGCGGCAGGAGATCGTCGAGTTCGACCGGATCAACCTCGGCATCGCCGTGCAGGGGGAGCGCGGCCTGGTCGTGCCCGCGGTCGTCGGCGCCGAGACGATGACCACCGGGCAGCTCGACGAGGAGATCCGGCGAGTCACCGCGAGCGCCCGGGAGGGCCGCGTGACGGCGCAGGAGGCCGGGACCTTCACGCTCAACAACTACGGCAGCTTCCGGGTCGACGGCAGCGCCGCGATCATCAACCATCCGCAGGTCGCCATTCTGGGCTTCGGCCGCATCCTGGACCGGCCCTGGGTCGTCGACGGCGAGCTGTGCGTCCGCAAGATCACCCAGATGAGCTTCGTGTTCGACCACCGGGTCTGTGACGGCGGCACGGCGGCCAGCTTCATGCGCAGCGTCGCCGACGCGATCGAGGATCCGGCCTCCGCGATCGCCCGCCTCTGACCAGCGGTTGAGCCCAGGTATGCGCTTACCGGGGAAACCGCTCTGAACCGTTGACATCGGCCGTGGTCAATTCCTAACCTGCGTTGATTCGTTTCAGCCAGGAGGAGTCGCCATGCGGGGTTCGCTGCGTCCGTACCGTCGGTGGGGGATCCTCCTGGCCGCCGGCCTGCTCCTGGTCGGCGGCTCGCCGCCCGCCGTGGCCGCGGCGCAGCGGCCCGCCGGCCCTGCTCTGGAACGTCTCGATCGGGGTCTGGTGGCCGCGGC
>NZ_JBEZGQ010001753.1:0-1026 GCF_040650095.1 Actinoplanes sp. NPDC048791
GGGTGAGCAGAGCACCCCGGCGGCCCGCTCTCGCGTGGCGCGACGATCAGCAGGCGACCCAGGTGCGGTTCGCCTTGGACTTCCAGGAGCAGGTGTCGAGCGACTTGCCCGAGGCGTTGCGCAGGGTCGCGGTGTCGCCGGTGTTGTTCCAGACGTAGTTGCCGCTGCCCCAGAAGACGTTGCGGCCCGACTTGGTCCCCTTGCCGGTCTTCACCCAGATCCGGCCACCCTTGGCGGCGATGGTCGTGCTGCCGAACGTGTACGTGTGCCGCGACGCGTCGCGGATGGTGTAGCCCTTGAGGTTGACCGCCTTGCTGCCGGTGTTGACCAGCGAGATCCACTCGGCGTTGAGGCTGGCGTTGCTGCGGGTGTCCTTGCCCGGCGAGTCGTACTGGGCGCCGTGGAAGCGCAGGCTGGGCGTGGCCGCCGAGGCCGGGCCGCTGATCGTGAGCGAGCCGGCGAGAGCCACCGCTGCCGCTGCCAGGATGCTGACCGTTCTGCGCACCGTACCTCCAGGTTGTTGGGCGGGTCGGGAGCATTGTCGGCCGGTTGCGCCGCTGCGCGGTGCACACGGAGTGCGGCGCGGCGGACCGAAATCGATCACCTCTCGGCGGTGTCGGATAGCCGTCGGGCGCTTCGGCGTCATCCTTTCGGGTGCGGCTGTGATGCTGGCCCGGCGGCGCCGCGGCAGCACAATGTTTTGGTGCTAAACCAGACATCTAGTGATTCCTGGCAGCATCTACTCGAAATGCCGCGTAAGTCCCTCTGGGCGCGGCTGCCATTCGGGGTACGGATGGCCACTGCCGGACTCGGGGTGCTCGCCCTCGTGGCCGGCACCGCAGGCGGGATCGCCGCCTTGACCAGCGAAGACACGCGTGTCGTGACGGCCGTGGGGCGGGAGTCCCCGGTCGTCGACCTGCCCGCGGCCGAGGTGCCGCTCCCGTCCCAGGCGGGCGCGACCGGCCTCGGTGACGGGGTCCTCGGCCATGCCCAGGCCGAGCGGGAGGCCGACGAGACCCGGTCGGC
>NZ_JBEZGQ010001754.1:0-1025 GCF_040650095.1 Actinoplanes sp. NPDC048791
GGCCCCTGGGCCGACGCACAGGCGATGCACCAGGCCGCGGCGACGGTCGCGCGGGACCGCGACGATCCCTGGGCGCAGGCGTACGCCCTGGTCTGTCTCGCGGACACGCAGCGCCTGCGCAGCGACTACGACAGCGCCGTCGAGGCCTTGCAGCGTGCCCTCGACCTCTACCGCCGCCTGGGCTCCCGGGGCGGCGAGGCCAACGCCCTGCTGCAACTCGGCATGGTGCGGTACTCCGTCGGCGATCATCCGAGCGCGGTGCCGCCGCTGCAAGATGCCCTCGACCGCTATGCGGAGCTGGACGACCGCCGCGGCGAGGCCAACGCGCTGCTGCAACTGGGCATCGTGCGGTACATGGGATCCGACCTGTCCGGTGCGGTGGATCTGCTGAACCGGTCGCTGCGCCGCTCGCGCGAGCTGAACGATCTGCCGGGAACGTCCTCGGTGCTGACGGTCCTGGGTTACGTGCACCGGATCCGCGGCGACTACCCGGCCGCCGAGGCAGCGCTGACCGAGGCGCTGCCGCAGTGCCGCGAGCTCGGCGATCGGCTGCGGGAATCGAGTGCGCTCAACCACCTGGGTGCCGTGCTGCACCGCACCGGGGACCGGGCCGGTGCGGCGGACGCGCTCGCCCTCGCCGTCGAGCGCAGCCGGGAGGTCGGCAGCCGGCTCGGCGTGGCCACGGGGCTGGTCTTCCTCGGCACTCTGCGTCGCGAGAACGGTGACCCCACAGCCGCGATCGAGACCCTGACGGAAGCCATCGACCTGGTCCGCGACCTCGGCGTACGCGGCGGCGAGGCGGAGGCGCTCAACGAGCTGGGGGCCGCGTACCGGGATCTCGGTGAGCTGGACCGGGCCGCCCAGCATCACCGGCTGGCGCTCGGCCTGGCCCAGGAGATCGACAGCGCCATCGACGAGGCCCAGTCGTACGCCGGGCTGGGCCGCACCGAGCTGGCGGCGGACCGGTCGGCCGCCGCGGCGGAGCACCTGCGCACCGCGCTCGCCCTGTTCACCAAGGTCGGCAC
>NZ_JBEZGQ010001755.1:0-1022 GCF_040650095.1 Actinoplanes sp. NPDC048791
GGAACCTGTCCATGATCTGGCACTTCGACGCCGCCGGCACCCCGGTGGCCTGGCTCAAGCAGGTCCCGCGGATGTTCGCGCACGAACCCGCCGTGCTGGCGCTGCTGGCCGGCTTCGAGCCCGGGCTGGTGCCCACGGTGCTGGCGTCCGCCGCCCCGGGCCGGATGGTGCTGGACCACGTGCCCGGCGAGGACCGGTACGACGCCGGCGAGGACTTCTGCGCGGCCGTCGCCGCCGACTGGCACCCGGCCCAGGTGCACTTCGCCGGCCGGGTCGACGAGCTGCTGGCAGCCGGCGTGCCCGACCGGCGCTTCGACATCGACCGGCTGGTCCGGGTGGCCGAGCCGTTCCTGGACGAGATCGACGGGCTGGCGGCGGTGCTGGACGCGCTGCCCGGGCGGATCGCCGCGATCGAGGCCTGCGGACTGCCCGACACCCTGGTGCACGGCGACCTGCATCCCGGCAACGTACGCGCCGACGGGGAGACCCGGGTGATCGTCGACTGGGGTGACTCCACGGTCGCCCATCCGGCGTACGACATCCTGCGGCTCTGCGAAGGGCTGGAGGAGCCGGGCAAGGTGCTGCAGGAGTGGGCGCAGCGGTGGCGCTCGGATGTGCCCGGCGCCGACCCCGAGCGGGTCCTCGACCTGATCAGGCCGGTCGCCGAGCTGCGCTCCGCCGCGCTGTACGCCGAGTTCCTGGACCGGATCGAGCCCGCCGAGTGGCCGTACCACCGGGCCGACGTGCCGGCGCGACTGAGCGCCGCGGCCGCCGCAGCCGTACGGTGGTGGGGTGACTGACCTGCGGCGACGCTTCGTGGAGCAGCTCCGTCGCAACGGCGCCCCGCTGACGCCCGAGCTGGCCGCCGCGTTCGCCGCGGTGCCCCGGGTGCTGTTCGTCGCCGAGGGCTTCCAGCGCCGCGACGGCTCGTGGGCCCGGCCCGGCACGGCGGGTTTCCGTGACGCCGTCTACCGCGACGACGTGCTGGTCACCAAGGTCGACGACCGGGTGGCGGTCAGCTC
>NZ_JBEZGQ010001756.1:0-1021 GCF_040650095.1 Actinoplanes sp. NPDC048791
CGGGTGGTGCCGGTGCGGGGCGGCCGGTGCTGCCGACTCGGTCGGATGCTGTCAGAGGACGGCGACGACGGCACGCGGCTGCCCGGCCCCCGGATCCCGCGACCGTTGCTCGTCTGGGGTCCGGCCGTGCTCCCCGCGCTGCTCATGCTGGTCGTCGGCCGCATCGGCCTGCGCCGGCCCGCCGTCGGCTGGGACGAGAACGCGACCTGGCTGGCCAGCCAGCGCACCCCCGCCCAGATCCTCGACCTGGCCCGGCACTTCGACGGCGTGATCTCCCCCTACTACCTGTTCATGCACTTCTGGACGGGTGTCTTCGGCGACTCGGAATTCTGGCTGCGCGCGCCGTCGCTGCTCGCGGTGGCGCTCGGCGTGGGCATCTCGGCCGAACTGGGCCGCCGGCTGTTCGGCCCGGCGACCGGCCTGCTCGCCGGGCTGCTGCTGGTCACCGTGCCCCAGCTCTCCCGGTACGCCCAGGATGCCCGGGCGTACGGTCTGGCCTTCCTCTTCGCCACCCTCGCGACCCTGCTGCTGCACCGCGCGCTGCGGCAGCCGTCGTGGGCGCGCTGGATCGCGTACGGCGTCACCGTCACGCTGCTCGGCCTCTCGCACATCCTGGCGCTGCTGGTGCTCATCGGGCACGCGTACGCGGTGGTGACCCGGGCCCGCCGGGACCCGGCCGCGGTCCGGCCGATGCGCTGGTTCGTGGTGACCGCCGTGGCCGTGCTGCCCGTGCTCCCGTTCGTTTATCTCGGCCTCACCCAGCGCGGCTCGCAGCTCGACTGGCTGCCGCCGATGACCGTGCGTCAGGTGCTCGACGCGCCGGGCGACATCTTCGGCGCCGCGGCGGTGGGCCTGCTGCTGATCGGTCTGGCCCTGGTGGCCCGGCACCGCGACGCCCGCCTGCTGCGCGAGTTCGCCGTGCTGGCGGTCGCGCCCCCGGCGGTGCTGATGGCCGTCTCGTTCGTCACCTCGTCGCTGTGGGTCCCGCGCTACGTGCTCGTCGTCGTGCCGGCGGTCTGCC
>NZ_JBEZGQ010001757.1:0-1020 GCF_040650095.1 Actinoplanes sp. NPDC048791
GGCCAACGAGGTACGCGGCCGGGCCCTGCAACTGGACCTGACCGCGCCGGACTCCGGGGAGCGACTGGCCGCCCACCTGACCGGCGGGGTCGACGTCGTGGTGCACAACGCCGGGATCACCCGCGACAAGACGATCGCCCGGATGGACGCCGCCCGGTGGGACTCGGTGCTCGACGTGAGCCTGACCGGCCCGGAGCGGATCAACGACGTCCTGGTGGAGCGCGGGGTGATCGGTGCCGGTGGCCGGATCGTCGGCGTGGCCTCGATCGCCGGGATCGCCGGCAACCGGGGCCAGACCAACTACGCCACCGCCAAGGCGGGTGTGATCGGCCTGGTGCAGTCGTGCGCCCCGGACCTGGCCGGTCGGGGGATCACCATCAACGCGGTCGCGCCCGGCTTCATCGAGACCGCGATGACCGCCCGGATGCCGGTGCTGCTGCGCGAGGCCGGCCGGCGGATGAACAGCATGACGCAGGGCGGCCTGCCGATCGACGTGGCGGAGACCATCGCCTGGCTTGCCTCGCCCGGCTCCGGCACGGTCACCGGCACCGTCGTCAGAGTCTGCGGCCAGAGCCTGTTGGGAGCTTGAGATGGTGGTTGACCTGACCGGGCGGCCCGGACCCTCGTACGCCCGGATCGCTCTTGGCCTGCTCCCCCGCCGCCGCGGCACCGCACTGCCCGACCGTACGGTGATCCGCCGCGAGGCGGTCATCGACCACGAGCATCTCGTTCACTACGACCGGGTCTGCGGCTTCCGGCTCGCCGACGCGCTGCCGGCCACCTATCCGCACGTGCTGGCCGCGCCGCTCGCGATGCGGCTGATGTCCGCCCCGGACTTCCCGTTCCCGCTCGCCGGCCTGGTGCACGTCGCGAACCGGATCACGGTGCGCCGGCCGATCGACGCCGGGAGCCGGCTCGACCTGTCCGTGCGGGCGGCCGGCCTGCGCCCGCACGACCGGGGACAGCAGTTCGACGTCATCAGCTCGGCGACTGTCGACGGGGAGGAGGCGTGGCGCGGCG
>NZ_JBEZGQ010001758.1:0-1019 GCF_040650095.1 Actinoplanes sp. NPDC048791
GGCCTGGTGGTGCTCGGCCTTCGCGGGTCCCGGCCACCACCACATCCGGTACGGACACAGCGCGCCGCGGCTCGTCGCGGCAACCGGACAGCAGGGCGGCGCCGCCCGCGATGATGAGAAGATCCCGCCGGGTCGTCATGTCCTGTCGACACCGCGAGGTGCTCCCCGGGTTCCCGGGAACCTTTCCCCGGCGTGCGGTGTCGAGGAGGTGATGGTGACCGAACTGGACGATGCGGCAGCCGTGGCGCGTGCCCGCACCGGCGACGTGGACGCGTACGAGGTCCTCGTCGTCCGTTACACCACGCCCGCGCACCGGGCCGCCGTCCTGCTCGGTGCCGGGGCCGACGCCGACGACGTGGTGCAGGAGGCGTTCGTGAAGGCGTACCGGCAGCTCGCCCACTACCAGGGCCGGTCCGGGTTCCGGCCGTGGCTGCTGGCCATCGTCGCCAACGAGACCCGCAACCTGCACCGGTCCCGCCGCCGGCGGGACGGCCTGGTGCTGCGCGCCGCCGCCCGTGAGCACCCCGAGGCGGCCGAGCCGGATCCGGCCGAGTCGGTCCTCGAGGGCGAGCGCCGGCGTCACCTGGTCGAGCAGATCCGCCTGCTCGACACGCGGGACCAGGAGGTGCTGGTCTGCCGTTTTCTGCTGGACCTGTCGGAGGCGGAGACAGCGGAGACCCTGGGCCTGCCCAAGGGCACAGTGAAGTCGCGGACGTCGCGGGCTCTGACCAAGCTGCGCGGCCGCCTCGTGGGGCAGGGGGTGCCCGGTGCCTGACGACCTCGACGACCTCGCCCGGGAGCTGCGGGCCCTCGTTACCCATCTCGACGTACCGGATGCCGCCGATCAGCGGGCCGCGGTGCGGGCCCGGCTCGCGCAGCCCGCGCCCCGCCGCCGTTGGTCTCCGTCGGTCAGGGTGCGGCCGCTGCCGGGCCGCCGGTGGATCGTGGCCGTGGTGGCCGCGCTGATCGCGCTGGTCGCCGGGATCGCCCCGGCCCGCGCGGCGGTCGTCGACGCGGTC
>NZ_JBEZGQ010001759.1:0-1018 GCF_040650095.1 Actinoplanes sp. NPDC048791
CGACCTGACCAATGTTCTCGCCGGCCCGTACTGCACCTATCACCTGATGCTGCTCGGCGCCGAGGTGATCAAGGTCGAGATGCCGGGCCGGGGCGATCTCGCCCGGCGGCTCGGGCCCGACGCCGAACTCAACGAGGCCGGGTTGGGCGCGTCGTTCCTGGCCCAGAACGCCGGCAAGAAGTCCGTCGAGCTCGACCTCAAGTCCGACGGCGGCCGGGCCGCCTTCGAGCAGCTCGCCACCCACGCCGACGTGCTGGTCGAGAACTACCGGGCCGGCGTGCTGGCCCGGGTCGGCTTCCCGTGGGAACGGCTGCGCGAACTCAACCCGGGCCTGGTCTACTGCGCGATCAGTGGTTTCGGCCAGACCGGGCCGATGAGCCAGGCCCCGGCCTACGACCAGATCATCCAGGGCCTGTCCGGGATGATGAGCGTGACCGGCACGCCGGAGACCGCCCCGCTGCGGGTCGGCTTCCCGATCGCCGACACGGTCGGCGGGCTCAGCGCGGCCCTGGCCATCACGGCGGCACTGGCGGGCCGGCAGATCGACGGCCGGGGCCGGTTCCTGGACGTGTCCATGCTGGAGGCCTCGTTGTCCGCGATGGGCTGGGCGGTCTCCAACTATCTGGTCAGCGGGATCGAGCCGCGGCCGATGGGCCATCAGAACGCGACGGCCGCACCGTCGGGCACGTTCGAGGCGGCGGACGGCCCGCTCAACATCGCGGCCAACCGCCAGGAGCAGTACGAGACCTTGTGCCGGCTGGCCGAGCGGGCCGACCTGATCGACGACCCGCGGTTCGCCGACCGGGAAGCCCGCAAGCGGAACCGTGAGGCGCTCAACCAGGTGCTCAACGAGGCACTGCGGAGCCGCCCGGCCGCCGAATGGGAACACATCCTGTCGGCGGCCGGAGTGCCGGCCGCCCGCATCCTCACCGTCGCTCAAGCGGTCGCGGCCGACCAGATCGCCGGCCGGGGCTTCCTCGCCGACCTGCCGTTCCCGGCCGGCACGCCCCGGGCCGCG
>NZ_JBEZGQ010001760.1:0-1017 GCF_040650095.1 Actinoplanes sp. NPDC048791
CTCCGCCGCCCACGACCCCGCCGCCCGGCAGCTCCACCTGCGCGGTGAAGTCGCGGCCGGCCGGCAAGGTGCTCGTCGGCTACTGGGAGAACTGGGACGGCGCGAGCAACGGTGTGCACCCAGGCTTCGGCTGGGTCCCGATCAACGACAGCCGGCTCGGCCAGCACGGCTACAACGTCATCAACGCGGCGTTCCCGGTGATCCGCTCCGACGGCACGGTGCTGTGGGAGAACGGCATGGACGCCGGGGTGAAGGTCTCCACCCCGGCCGAGATGTGCGCGGCCAAGGCCGCCGGCGCGACCCTGCTGATGTCGATCGGCGGTGCGGCGGCCGGCATCGACCTGAGCTCCAGCGCGGTCGCCGACCGGTTCGTGACGACGATCGTGCCGATCCTGCAGCAGTACAACTTCGACGGCATCGACATCGACATCGAGACCGGGCTGACCGGCAGCGGCAGCATCACCACCCTGTCGGCCTCGCAGGCCAACCTGATCCGGATCATCGACGGCGTGCTGGCGCGGATGCCGGCCAACTTCGGGCTGACCATGGCGCCGGAGACCGCGTACGTGACCGGTGGCAGCGTCACCTACGGCTCGATCTGGGGCTCGTACCTGCCGGTCATCAAGAAGTACGCGGACAACGGCCGGCTCTGGTGGCTGAACATGCAGTACTACAACGGCAGCATGTACGGCTGCGCCGGTGACTCGTACGGCGCCGGCACGGTGCAGGGCTTCGTCGCCCAGACCACGTGCCTGAACAACGGCCTGGTGATCCAGGGCACGACGATCCGGGTCCCGTACGACAAGCAGGTCCCCGGCCTGCCCGCGCAGGTCGGGGCCGGCGGCGGTTACATGACGCCGGCGCTGGTGACGCAGTCCTGGAACAGCTTCAACGGCAGCCTCAAGGGCCTGATGACCTGGTCGGCCAACTGGGACGGCTCGAAGAGCTGGACCTTCGGCGACAACGTGAAGCGCCTGCAGGGCCGCTGAGCTATCTCCGCCGCCGGGCGATCACCAG
>NZ_JBEZGQ010001761.1:0-1016 GCF_040650095.1 Actinoplanes sp. NPDC048791
CCGGGGCTGGGCCACCCGGACGGTGGCGGACACCACGGCGGCGGCCGGACAGGCCTGGGTGCGCACGGAGGTCCGGCTGGCCGTCCCGCGCGGGCACGACGCCTCGCTGGGCCTGACCATCGGCGATCCGGCCGTCCCACGCTCCGGCGGGCACTACCGCGCGCTGATCTTCCTCAACGGCTGGAACATCGGCCAGTACGTCGCCGACGTCGGGCCGCAGCACACCTTCGTGCTGCCGGAGGGCCTGCTGAACCCGCGCGGCCACAACACCCTGGCCCTGGCCGTGACCAGCGACGGTGGTGCCGGGGACACGCTGGAGGCCGCCCGGCTCACCGACCTGGGCACGGTCCGCGGCGGTGTCCCGGTGGCCCCGGTCCGCGCCCCGGGCTACCGCTGATCGTCGTGGGCGGCGGCCGCGCGGTCCGGCAGCAGCGAGCGCAGCCACGACTCGGAGGTGTCGACGTGCACCAGCGCGGTCGCCTGGGCCAGCACCGCGTCGCCGGCCCGCAGGGCCTGGTAGATGCGCTCGTGCTCGGCGATCGTCCGCACCGAGACGTGGCTGTCGGTCATGCCGCGCCACAACCGGGCCCGCAACGTCCGGCCGTTGAGCCCGTCGAGCAGCGACATCAGCGACTCGTTGCCGGTGGCCGCCGCGATGGCGTGGTGAAACGCGGCGTCGTAGCCGATGAGCAGCTCGGCATCGGCGCTCGCCGCCCGCATCCGGGTCAGCAGCCCGGCCAGCTCGTCCAGCTGCGCCGGCGTGATCCGGCTCGCCGCCAGCCCGGTCGCGGCCGGCTCCAGCAGCCGGCGGACCTCCATGATCTGCGGCAGGCTGTCGTCGCGCAGCAGGTCGACGGCCAGGCCGAAGCCCTCCAGCAGCAGCCGGGGCGCCAGGCTGGTCACATAGGTGCCGTCGCCGCGGCGCACGTCCACGACGCGGGCCAGCTCCAGCGCCTTGATGGCCTCGCGCAGCCCGCTGCGGGACAGCCCGAGCTGCGCGCTGAGCTGCGGCTCCG
>NZ_JBEZGQ010001762.1:0-1014 GCF_040650095.1 Actinoplanes sp. NPDC048791
GCCGCCTCCTCGATCCGGGTCTTGAGCTGGTCCGGCAGCCGGAAGTTGATGCGAGACACGGCTCCGTCGTCGGGGATGTCGGTGGCCTCGACCGGCTCGGGTGCCGTCGTCTCCACCGGATGCTCGGCCGGGGGTGGCGTCACGACAAAACCAGGGGAGCCGCCCCGCAGCCGCAGCTCGACCGAGCCCGGGGCCAGGTCGCGGGTGATCTCGTCCGCTGCCGCGGACAGGGCATCGAGCAGGGCGAGCCGGAAGGCCGACTCCATCGGCGCGGTCAGGCGCTCGGCCAGCTCGCGGGCGTCGGAGCCGCCGAGCTCGGCCGCATCGGCGAGCTCCTCGCGGAGCCGTGCGACATATGACGTGAGGTCCATGACGCCATCATGGCATCACTGTGGCGCCATGTAAAGCCATGATGGCATCACGGAGGTGCCATGGGGGTTGCGTCGTTTCCTGCGTCGTTTGCGGCCGGTCCGGCCCGGGTAGGGAAGCGCTCGTGCTCGAAGTCGCTGATCTCCCGCTACCCGGGTCCGGCCGAACCCTGGAACGGTTCGAGCGGCTCGCGGCCATCGCCCGCCGCGACCCGGTCGCGGCCCGGCTCTGCGAAGGCCATGCCGATGCCGTCGCGATCCGGGCCGAGCTCGACGACCCCGGCCCGTCCGCTCCGGACGAGAGCTGGGGTGTCTGGGCTGCCGCGCCGGCGTCGGTGACCGCCGTCGAGAAGGACGGCGAATGGACGCTGAGCGGCGACCGGCCGTGGTGCTCGGGCGCGGGCTCGTGCACCCATGCCCTGGTCACCGCCACCGCGCCGGACGGCATCCGGCTGTTCGCCGTGGTGAACCGCGCGCCCTGGGCGGTGCCGCTCGACGGGACGTGGCCCGCGGTCGGGATGGCCGGCAGTGACAGCCGTACCGTCCGCTTTACCGACGCCCCGGCCCGACCCGTGGGTGGTCCCGGCTCCTATGTCGGCCGGCCCGGCTTCTGGCACGGCGGTGTCGGCGTCGCGGCCTGCTGGTA
>NZ_JBEZGQ010001763.1:0-1013 GCF_040650095.1 Actinoplanes sp. NPDC048791
GCGGCACCTGCCGGGCGGCGGTGCCGGCCAGGCCCGGGATGTCGTCCGGGCAACCGTCGTTGTCCTGCGACTCGCGCAACGCGGCGGCCAGCGCCTGCGGCTGCCGCGGCAGCAGGCTGTCCATCCCCTGCAGCACCGCGCGGCTGCGGACCTGCTTGTTGAGCTCCGGGAAAGGCGTCGACCCCAGGGGTACGGCGAGCAGCCACGCGACGACGAGCACCGCGACCAGCGAGACAGCCGCCCCGCCGGCGTCGTCGAGGCGCTGCGCCGACGGATGCACGATCGCCGCGCGGACCCGGGTGCCGAGCCAGCTCGCGAGGGTCTGCCCGAGCACCGCCAGCGCGAGCATCGTCACGAGCGCGACGATCAGCCGCACGGCGCCGTCGGCGAACTGGTCGGCGATCAGCGGGCCGAGCTGGAGCCCGATGAGCAGACCGCTGAAGAAACCGCCGAAGGAGAGCGCCCCGATGACAAAACCCTGCCGGTAGCCGCCGATGGCGAAGACCAGCATGAGCAGGATCAGAATGCCGTCGACCACGGGCATCCCTCCGCCGGGCAGTCAGCTCTCACGCCGGCAACAGTAGGGGGAACGCCCAAGCGCACGGGGTGAGGGCCCGCTCACGCCCCCAGCGCGGCTGCTTTGCGCAGCAGCACCGAACGTTCGCGCTGGTTCGCGCACAGCCGGGCCGCCCGTTCCAGCTCGGCGCGGGCCTCCGGCAGCCGGCCGAGACGGGTCAGCAGCTCCCCGCGTACGGTCGGGACCAGATGCGACCCGGGCAGCCGGTCCAGGGCGACCAGCTCGTCCACCAGCAGCAGGGCCGGCGCCGGGCCGGAGGCCATGGCCACGGCGACCGCCCGGTTGAGCTCGACCACCGGCGAGGGCGCCACCCGGGCGAGCGCCTCGTAGAGCACCACGATCTGCGCCCAGTCGGTCTCCTCGACCGAGGGCGCCGACGCGTGCGAGGCCGCGATCGCGGCCTGCAGGCCGTAGGGCCCGAGACCGCCGGCCGCGG
>NZ_JBEZGQ010001764.1:0-1012 GCF_040650095.1 Actinoplanes sp. NPDC048791
GCCCATCTTGGCCCGGAACTCGCCGTACACGTCGACGACCGGGGCCGCCTCGGCCGGGCCACCGGCCACCGGCGCCGCGCCGGCGGCGGGACCCACGGGCTGCTGCGCGCTGGTCTCCTCGACGAACACCGGCCGGTCGGGACCCTCGCCGCGGGCCGCCTCCAGGTTGCGCCGCATGTCCTGCTTGACCTTGCCCATCTGCAGGGCGTTCAGGTAGCGGAACATGTCGAGGAAGATGACCACGCCGGCCAGCCACAGGTAGATCACGTTGTCGGTCTTGGCGTACTGGCCGACCATCAGGGCGACCGCGCAGGTGACCACGCGGAGCCGGTCGAAGACGTAGTCGAGCCAGGCGCCGAACACCGAGCCCGTACCCTTGAGCCGGGCGATCTTGCCGTCCATGCAGTCGAGCACGAAGCTGATGTGGAAGACCACCGCGCCGGCCACCAGCCACGGGTAGTCGCCCTGCAGGAAGCAGTAGGCGGCCACGAAGCCGAGCAGGAACGCGCCCATGGTCAGCAGGTTCGGCGTGATCCAGCGGACCGGGGCCACGAGCCAGACCAGCCGCGATGCCAGCGGATCGACGAGCCACACGGTCCACCAGGCGTCGCGATCCTTGTAGGTACGGGTCCGGATCTCGTCCAGCGTGAACCGTTGTGCCATGCCACAACTCCACCGTCGTGATGAATACATGAATAGTGGGACGCGCGGACATTACAGGAGTCTTATTACGGTCAGTGAAAGCAGGCCGGGAATGTGGACAAACGGCGCCTGGTTGCACCTGACCGGCCCGAGTCCGTCACGCTGTGCCATACAGCAGAAGAACGACCAGCGCCGGCCCGCCGCCCAGCAGCAGCCCCCGGCCGAAGCCGCGGGTCCGGGGCACGGCCAGGCAGGCGAGCCCGCCGACCAGCGCGCCGCAGCCGGTGAGCAGCAGCGCCGGGTAGGCCGCGGACACCGCCGCGATCGCACCCGGCACTCCCCCGGCCGCCAGTCCCGCCGCGAACCCCCA
>NZ_JBEZGQ010001765.1:0-1012 GCF_040650095.1 Actinoplanes sp. NPDC048791
GGACGACCTCCGCGTCGCGGTCCCGGTCGCCCGGTTCGAGGCAGACGTGCACCCGGTTCTTGCCCTGCTTGCTCTCGGGCACCGCCTGGAAGTACAGCCGGGGCGTGCGCGGCGGCTCGATGACGACCTCCTCGTCGCCGGGCACGCACTCCGGGTGGACCGGGTGGCCGATCACCTCGGCCCAGAAGACCGCCAACGCGTACGGGTCGGCGCAGTCGAACGAGACGTTGCGGATCAGCGAAACCATGGTCAGCAGAGTAGTAGTGATCCACCCCGTGATGGACATGAGTGGACGTGACCAGATCCCATGCCCCTATGACGGCCGACCCTCCGACGGGTGCTGAGCCCGCCGCCGAGGCCGCCTTCCGAGCCCTGTTCGAGGCCGCGTACGACGATCTGCTCCTCTTCGTCGAGCGGCGCACCCACGCCCTCGCCGCGGAGGACGTGGTCGCCGAGGTCTTCCTCACCGCGTGGCGCCGCCTCGACGACGTCCCGCCCGACCTGGATCAGGCCCGGGCCTGGTTGTTCACCGTGGCGCACCACGTGCTGCGCAACAGCCGCCGCAGCGACAACCGTCAGCAGGCCGTCGCGTTGCGCATCCTGCGCGAGCCCGGCGGCGCGGAGAGCGGGGCGCCGCCCGACGACGTCGCCGCCCGTATCGACCTGACCCGGGCCTGGGCGCGGCTCAGCCCGGGCGACCAGCAGGTGCTCACCCTGACCGTGTTCGAGGACCTGACCGGCCCGCAGGCCGCCCGGGTGCTCGGCATCTCCGCCACCGCCTTCAGCCTGCGGCTCCTGCGCGCCCGGCGCCGCCTGCGCAAACACCTCACCGCCGTCCCCACCGAACCGGGAGCCACCTCATGAACGACAACCGACCCGACCTCGACAATCAGCTGCGCGCCGCGGCCACGCCGGTGACCCGGGGACGGGTGCGGCAGGCCTCCGCCCAGGCGCTGCTGGAGCACATCGTCACTGTTCCCCGTACGGCCGAGGGCGCAGCCGTGCCCGCCGC
>NZ_JBEZGQ010001766.1:0-1012 GCF_040650095.1 Actinoplanes sp. NPDC048791
GTCGGCGCGAGGTAGCCGTACCCGCGCGCGATCACCACCCCGCCCAGCGCCGCGCCCAGGCTGTTGGCCACGTTCATCGCGGACTGGTTCACCGCCGCGCCCATCAGCTGCGCTCCCGGGGCCACCGCGATCAGCCGGGCCTGCAGCGCCGGGCCCAGGAACAGGCTGGTCGCGCCGATCAGGAACGCCCCGGCGAACAGGCCCGGAATCGTGTCGGCGACCAGCCCGAAGAAGATCACCGCGGCGATCACCGAGCCGAAGCCGATCAGCATGCTGCGCCGGAGGTCCCGGTCGGCGAACCAGCCGCCCAGGGCGTTGCCGACGGTCATGCCGAGCCCGACCGCGACCAGCACCCACGGCACGGTGCTCGCGGCCAGGCCGGTGACGTCGGTCGTGACGGGCGCGATGTAGCTGTCCACGGCGAAGAAGCCGGCGAAGCCGACCGCCGCGGTGGCCGCGACCAGCCAGACCTGCGGCTTGCGCAGCGAGCGCAGCTCGGCCCGCGGTGAGCCGTCGGCCACCGCGGCCACCGCCGGCACGATCATCAGCACGGCGACCAGGGTCGCCCCGAAGACCAGGGCGATGACCAGGTACGCGACCCGCCAGCCGGCTGCCTGCCCGAGCCGGGTGACCAGCGGTACGCCGACCACGTTGGCTGCCGTCAGCCCGCTGAGCACGGCGGCGTACCCGCGGGCGGCGTTGCCGGGGCCCATCAGGGTGGCCGCGAGCAGTCCGGCGGCGCCGAAGTAGGCCCCGTGCGGGAGGGCCGCGACGAACCGCGCGACCAGCACCAGCTCGAACGTCGGCGCGATCGCCGACGCGACGGTCCCGGCCGCGAACAACACCAGCAGGCCGAGCACGAGCTTCTTGCGGGGTACGCGGGCAGTCAGCGCGGCGATCGTCGGCGCACCGACCACCACTCCCAGCGCGTACGCGGTGATCGTCCACCCCGCCTGCGCGACCGCGTCCGGCGCCGACCGGGCGTACTCCGCGGGCAGCAGGTCGCGTGCCA
>NZ_JBEZGQ010001767.1:0-1011 GCF_040650095.1 Actinoplanes sp. NPDC048791
GGGAAGCGCCGGCCCGGTGGCGCCGGGTCGGACGCCGCCGCGACACAGCCGCCGCCGTCGCGGACGCACAGCCGGGCGGTCACCCCGTCCCCGCGCAGCCGGTCCACGAGCTGCTGGGCGCTGAGCTGGGGGTCGAGCTGCCCGGCGAGCGCCACCCGGTCGGTCAGCCGGGTACGGGCGTCAGCATGCAGCCGGGCGGAGAGCACGATGTCGACAACGGTGAAGAGCACCACCAGGATCACGGCGAGCAGGCCGAGCACCGCCCAGGTGACCCGGCCGCGCAGCGACAGCGGCCGCAGCAGCCTCACGGACGGACCACGTAGCCCAGGCTGCGGGCGGTGTGGATGAGCCGGGGGCCGTGCTGCTCGAGCTTGCGGCGCAGCGCGCTGACGTGCACCTCGACCAGGTTCGGGTCGTACTCGTCGTAGCCCCAGACCTGGGTCAGCAGCTGGGTCTTGGACAGGATCCGGCCGCGGTGCCCGGTGAGGTAGGCCAGCAGCTTGAACTCGGTCGCGGTGAGCTCCAGCGCCTGCCCCGAGCGCACCGCCAGCCGGGCGTCCTCGTCCACCACCAGGTCACCGACCTGCACGGTGGAGGGCACCCGGCCGAGCCGGCGCAGGATCGCCCCGACCCGGGCCAGCACCTCGACGGTGGCGAACGGCTTGACCACGTAGTCGTCGGCGCCCGCGGCGAACCCCCGGAGCCGGTCGTCGACCGCGTCGCGGGCGGTGACCATCAGCACCGCGCAGTCGCTGCGCCCGCGCAGCGCCGCGGCCAGCGCGAAGCCGTCGCGGCCGCCGGGCAGCTGCACGTCGAGCAGGGCCAGATCCGGCCGGTACGCGTCGACGACCTCCTCGAAACCGGCGCCGTCGGCCACCTCCCGCACCTCGTGCCCCGCACCGCGCAACGCCGCCGCGAGCGGTGCCCGGATCGCGTCCTCGTCCTCCACGACCAGCACTCTCGCCACCATGGCCGAAGTATCCGCAGCGCGTCTGTGCGTGATCGAGCAGC
>NZ_JBEZGQ010001768.1:0-1011 GCF_040650095.1 Actinoplanes sp. NPDC048791
CAGCTGTACGGCGAAAGCCTCGTCCCACTTCAACCTGTACCGGGCCAGTTGCAGATCCTTGTCGGAGCTCGGCCGGTGGATCTCCCGCAGGGCAGGGTGCCCGCCGCCCGGGCGGGTCCGGGCAGGCCGAACAGTGTCGCGGCGACGAGCGCCGCGGCCGCCCCGGCGGTGCGGATCTTGAGCATGGAGGCGCGCGGTGACCAGGAACGCATGATGTGCCTTTCGCGTGGCTGCGGCCGCAGCGCGTACCGGACGCTGCGAGGACACGACATCGTTGTTAACGGTCACATAGATGTATCCCTATGTTACGGGATTGTCAATCAGCCGGCCCGGGGGCGGTGCGTTCGCCGTCAGCTGCGGTTGTCGCCGAAGTCGGTGTGCATGAGCTCGGCCAGGGTCTCCAGGCCGCCGCCCACTCCGGCCGCGGCCACCGCCGCCACGACGGTGACGGCCTGCAACGCGTGGGTGGCTCCCCGGCCGTTGCCGGCCGCGACGAGACCACGGACGACCGCACGGGGCAGGATCCGGCGGACGTAGTCGCGTTCGACGCCCAGTTTCTGGACGCGGGGCAGCAGCCGTGCCATCTGGACCTTGCCCCGGCCCTCGGCGTAGCAGCGGCGCATCAGGAACCGGAACGTGGAGCGTTCGGTGGGCACCTCGTGGTCGATCAGCGCGCCCGGCACGTACATCCAGTGCCCGCCGCCCGCGGCGCTCATCCGCAGGCACAGCTCCGTGTCCTCGGGCCGGTTGCGGTCGCCCAGCTTGCCGAAGCCGGTCCGGAAGCCGCCGACGGCGGTGAAGGCGTCGCGCCGGACCATCATGCTGGCCGACCAGACGTTGCGGATCGGCGCGGTGGCCGTCGGCATGCCGGTGTAGGAGACGCCGACCGTCCACAGCAGCTCGTCGGGCATCCACCGGGGCCGTTCGCCGGACCAGGCCGGGAGGGTGCCGCCCCCGGCGCCGCCCCCCGCCCGGGGGGGGGACGGCCCCCAGGGCCGGCCGGGGCAGTAC
>NZ_JBEZGQ010001769.1:0-1010 GCF_040650095.1 Actinoplanes sp. NPDC048791
GTCGCGGAACGCGCGCTGCATGCCGCGCGGCAGGAAGCGCCGGTGATAGCGGCCCTCGGCGGCCGCGCCGAGCGCCGCGCCGGCTTCCCGGACGAACGAGTCGGTCTTGTCGAGCAGCCCGTTGAGCGCGTGCCGGGCCGCCTGCGCCTCCGGAGACTCGCCGATCGACGGCAGCCGGGCCTCGAAGTCGCCGGCGGCGGCGCGGGCGCAGACATCGGTGATGAGCCGCAGGGTATCGGTCTGCACTAGTACGCACCGTTCGTGAGGGACCAGACAAATTCGTCATATGTCTGGTTGCGCTCGGCCAGGATGCCCTGCAGCCGGGCCCAGGACGCGTCCAGCCCGGCGGGGGAGTTCTCGTGCCGGCGTTCCTCGGCGCGCAGCTCGGCATAGATCTTGCTGATCGCCGCCACCGGGCCGGGCTCCGGGCGCCGCCGGCTGGAGTGGTAGCCGACCAGCCGGCCCTGCGCGTCCGAGGACGGCGTGACGTGCGCGAGCACCCAGTAGTGCGCGCCGTCGGTGGCCAGGTTGACCACGTAGGCGAAGACCTCCTGGCGCTCGCCGAGAGCGTCCCAGAGCAGCTTGAAGATCGCCCGGGGCATGTCGGGGTGCCGGATGATGTTGTGCGGCTTGCCGATCGTCTCGTCCTCGTGCAGCGCGGACAGGCGCAGGAAGACATCGTTGGCGTAGGTCAGCACGCCGCGGGGATCGGTCTTGGTGACGATCAGTTCGTCTTCGCCGAGCGTGCGTTCCACGCCGGTCGGTCGTACCTGGGTGGCCCTCATGATTCTCGTATCGTCGCCGCCCGGCGGCCCCTCGCGGGGCGATTTCCGGGAAATCAGCGCCGGGCCACGCGCAGTCCCCAGAGCACCAGCGGAATCTGCAGCGGTAGCCGTCCATAGGCGATCGCGCGGCGCGCCGGCGGGGCGTCCCGCCAGTCCATCGCCATCTTGACGTTCGCGGGGAACACCGCCGCGAACAGGCCGGCGGCGGCGAGCCCGCCGAGCCGG
>NZ_JBEZGQ010001770.1:0-1010 GCF_040650095.1 Actinoplanes sp. NPDC048791
GGCTCGCGGTCTCGCCGCGGCTGCTCGTCGCGGGCGGCGGCATCATGCTGCTCGCGTCCGGACCGACCCTGCTCGCCATCCCGCTCACCACCGAGCTGCACGGCCGGCACTGGGTGGCCGGCGCCGCCATCGCGTTCAGCCTCGGCTGCCTGCTGGCGACCGCCGCGGTCGAGGCGATCGGCACCATGAAGCTGCCGGCCGTCCTGCGCTGGACGCTGTGGGGCGTCGCCATGCTGGTCGGCTGGCTCGGCGCGCCGATGCACGCGGTCAGTGTGCTGATCGCCCAGTTCCTCGCCGGGGTGAGCCAGACGGCGTTCGAGGGCGACATGGACGCGCTGGTCGCGGAGGAGGCGCCGGCCGACGGCATCACGACGGCGCTGGCCTACAGCGCGTCGGTGCGGGCGCTCGGCGGCTCGGTGGCGGTCAAGCTGCTGCCGATGATGGTCACCGCGCAGGCGATCGACAAGGCGGTCAGCGCGGCAGTGCTGGCCCTCGGCGTCGCCGCGTTGCTGATCTGGGCCGTGACCGCGCTGCCGCGGCTGCACCGGGCGCCCGTGCCGATACCGGAGTGAGGCCGGTATCCGCGGGCCGGAAACGGGTAGTGAAGGGGACATGACCAGCCACCCGACCGCGTTCGCGCCCCGGACCCCCGTCGAGCCCGCTCCCGCGCTCGACATGTCCGGTCCCCGTGAGCACGCCCGCGCGGTGGTGCTGCTGCTGCCCGGCGGCCGGGCCACCAGCGTGGCACCGGCCCGCCGCGGCCTGGCCCATCTGCGGATGGTGCCGTTCGCCCGGGCGATCAGCTGGAGCACCCGCGGTGACGAGGTCGCGGTCTGGACTCTGCGCTACCGGGTGCGCGGCTGGAACGGCGACGCGCAGGATCCGGTGCGCGATGCCCGCTGGGCGCTGGCGGAGGCGCGCCGGACGCATCCCGGCGCCCCGGTCGTGCTGGTGGGCCATTCGATGGGTGGGCGGGTCGCGCTGCGGCTGGCCGGCGAGCCCGGGGTGGC
>NZ_JBEZGQ010001771.1:0-1009 GCF_040650095.1 Actinoplanes sp. NPDC048791
GCCGGGCGGGGCCGCCGTCAGCGAGCTGGCCCGGACCGCCGTCAGCCAGCCGGGCGGGGCCGCCGTCGGCGAGCGGGGCAGGGACGCCGTCCGCGCGGTCGAACGCATCCAAGGCCTGCCGCCACAACCGAACCGCCTCATGCGGCCGAGAACCACGTTCCGCCAGCTCAGCCGCCACCCCGCTGTAATAGGCAGCCCGCGCCGCAGTGCCCGGCGTCCCCGCGCGGGCAAAGTGATGGGCAAGCGCAGTGACGTCCGAAGGACGCAGCCGTTCCAGCACCGCACCCGCTGCGGCATGCCAATGAGCGCGGCGCAACGCGGACAGGTCCCCATAAACCGTGTCCCGAACCAGCACATGGGTGAACCTGAGCTGCCCACCAGGCCCGTCCTCAGCGAGCAGACCGGCCCTTAGACCGGCATCAAGGCCGTCCAAGGCGTTGTCGGCCAGCCCCGGGAGCGCAGCCAGCACGTCCGCGTCCACGTCACGGCCGAGCACCGAAGCCTGCCGCAGCACGGTCTGCGCCGGCTCAGGCAGCCGGGCGATGCGGTGCCGGATGACGTCGCGAACCCCGGCCGGCACCTGCTCCAGGGCCGCTTCACCCTCGGCGACGACCAGCCGCGCCAGCTCGCGCACGAAGAACGGATTACCGCCGCTCCGGCGATGGATGAGCCGCGCAGCCGGCGCGTCCAGGCCGGCCCCTGCGACGGTACGGGCCAGCGCCGCCGTCCCCACCTCGTCAAGCCCGCTCAGATAAACCCGCACCGGCTCGCTCCGGGCGAACCGGGCCAACGCCGCCGTCAGCTCCGCCGTGATCTCGGTGGCCCGGAACGTCCCCACCACGAGCACCGCCACCGGCTCCACCGCCAGCGCGGCAACCAGGTCCAGTGTCGCCTCATCGGCCAGGTGCAGGTCGTCGGCGACCAGCAGCACCGGCCCGTGCGCCGCGGGTGCGGTCAGCTGGGCCACCGCAGCCTGCCGCCGCCGGAGCCGGGCCACAGCGGGATCCCC
>NZ_JBEZGQ010001772.1:0-1006 GCF_040650095.1 Actinoplanes sp. NPDC048791
CGGCAACCAGCGCGTCGCATTCGTGGTCGACGACATGGTGTCGTTCGATCCGTTCCCCGCCTCGGCCGCGACCGCCCGGTGCACGGTCGCGCCGACCTGCACCAGGTCGGCCAGGTCGATCGGGCCCTTGGCGTAGCGCAGGTCGCCGACCTCGGCCAGGGCCAGCACCTGCAGGTCGTCCAGGATGCGCCGCTGGAGCATCGTCTCCTCGTGCAGCGAGACGAACAGCTCCCGGCTCGGCTCGACCACCCCGTCGGAGAGTCCCTCGAGGTAGCCGCGCAGGTTCGACAACGGCGTACGCATCTCGTGCGCGACGTCGGCCACCAGCCGCCGCTGGCGTTCCTCGCTGCGCTGCACCGCCTCGGCCATGGCGTTGAACGTCTGCGACAGCCGGGCCAGCTCACCGCGGCCGGAGGTGGGCACCCGCACGTTCAGCCGGCCGCCGGCGAGCAGCCGCGAGGCTTCGGTGAGCCGGCGTACCGGATGGCTGACCAGGCGGGCGATCCAGGCCGTGCCGATCAGCGCCACCACGATCAGGCCGGCGGCGCCGAAGGCGGCGGGCCGGCCGAGCTGGCCGACGTCGGTCTCGCCGGACGCGCCGAGATAGAGCTGCAGCGGCAGCGCGGCCGACACCCCGGCCCGGTCGTTGAAGGTGGTCGCCGCGCAGTTGCGGTCCTCGTCGGGCGCCTCCGGCGCGCTGCACTGCCGATACGTCAGCAGGTCGATGTCGATGCGCCTGCGGTTCTCCAGCACCACTTCCGACGCCTTGCGCACGCACCCGGCGTGCTCGGCGAGCTGCCGCCCGGTCAGATACGGCGCCCGGTCGGTCAGCAGCACAGCCTCGGTGCCGGGCTTCTCGTCGGCGATGCACCGCACGGCGACCAGCGCCGCCCGGTACTGGGCGAGCTGGCGGAGCATCCCCGCGACCGGGGTCCGGGCCAGGACGTCTTCCGGGGGTGGCTCGAACAGGGGGCCGGCCAGCCTCGCGGCGCCGGCGTCGCCCTTG
>NZ_JBEZGQ010001773.1:0-1004 GCF_040650095.1 Actinoplanes sp. NPDC048791
CTGCGGCATCACCCGCGAGGCCCTGACCAACACCCTGCGGTACGCCCCGGCCGGCGGGGTCCGCATCCGGCTCGCCCCCGTGACCGACGGCCTGGAGCTCACCGTCGACGACGACGGCGCCCACACCGACGGCGTCACCGGCATGGGCTCCGGACGGGGCATCACCGGCATGCGGGAACGCGCCACGGCACTGGGCGGCACCCTGACCGCGGGTCCCCGCCCCGGCGGCGGCTGGCGCGTCCGCGCTGTGCTGCCGGTGGCGCTGGTCCCGGACGACCCCGCGACCACCGCCGCGACCACCGCTCCGCCCCCGGCCCCTCGCCGCCGGCAGCTGCCCGGTGCTGAGCACGTGATCGACGTCGTCGTGTTCCTGCTGGCGTTGTTCGTGCCGGTGGGAGCACTGCTGATCTCGGACGACGACCCCGACATGGCCGGTGCGCCGGTGCCGCTGCTGATCCTGGTCGCGTCGGCCCACGCCGTACCGGTGATCTGGCGCCGGACCCACCCCTGGGCCGTGCTCGCCGCGGTCGCGCTCACCTCCTGGCTGCTGCCGGCCCTGATGGTGGCGGGCCTGGTCGCATCGGCTCTGGGCTGGTTCATGCTGGCCGGCCTGGGCGCGGAAGCCGTCGCGGTGTACGCGGTCGCCCGCTACGCCCCCCGCAACAACCTGACCGCCCTGGCGATCCCGGCCGCGCTCACCGCGGCGGTGCTGGCTGCCGGGTTCACGCTGGCGCTGGACGCGCCACCGGAGGAGGACATCCCCTTCGCCGTATGGGTGATCTTCATGTCGGTGGTCGTCGGATGCCCGCTCGGGGTGCCGGTGGCCGGCTCCTGGCTGACCGGGTTCCTGGTCCGCCGGCGCCGCGCCAGGCTGGAGACCCGGGAGCACGACGCGGTCGCCTCCTCGACGGCCCAGGCGATCTGGGCAGCGGGCCTCGAACGCGCCCGGGTGGCCGCGGGCCTGCAGGCGGCGGTCCTGCGCGACACGGCCCGGGTGGCGACGG